>JAQWLN010000006.1 GCA_029247265.1 Fuerstiella sp. | reverse complement strand
TCAGACAGCTCCTCACGAAGCGCTGCCTGGGTGGGTGACGTAAGATGTCCGAGTAGATGAAAAGATAATGAAAACGAAGTCGATTCCGAACTCCATCCCTTGTTGATCGAAAACTCCATCGCCGCGTTGCGTTTCTGTGTTCCCAGATGCCGACGGTGGATATCAATCATCGTCTGGCCGGTAATCAATCGGAACCAGACAAAAATCGACCGGGAGGCGTCAGACAGAAAATGGTCAATTCGCTGCACAACGGACAGCCAGGCTTCCTGCAGCACGTCGTCCGCATCCACTCGTCCGTGCAATCGTGGGTCCATACGAAAATTCACCATCCGCCACAATCGATCCCGATGGCTGGAAAACAGTTCGGCGAGTGCATTTTCATCACCGTTGACAACCCTGTCGATCAACTCTCTTTCGTGTTCCGTTTGCGACACGGTGCTTCCTGGTGGCTAAATAGTTGGGCGGCGGACCCCCAAATGGTGGCCCTCGGACGATATCCTTGCTAGTTGCACCTCAGTTATGCAAGTGGAAACGACAGAACCGCAGAAGTCGTTCTGGTGTCTGCAGAGCAGGTATTCGTTGCCATCCTTTGGAAACAGCGGACTCCGCAGTGGCAGCGGCGGGACTCAGAGGTAATATTCGCGTGGAAATCACCACCCTGGTCACCAAGTTCGGAGAAAATGTATCGTGGCGGAATCTGTAATTCTGGCATACAGCGGCGGATTGGACACATCGGTTCTGGTGGGATGGCTTCAGGACAAAGGGTACGACGTACACTGCCTGTATGTGGAACTTGGGCAACCCTGCGAAGATCGTGACGCCATTCTGCAGAAAGCGCTTGATATCGGCGCTAAGTCCTCTGAACTGGTCGATGTTCGCGAAGAAATGTGTCGTGACATCGCTTTTCCCACCATGCAGTGGCAGGCAAAGTATGAAAACATCTATCTGCTGGGCACGTCTATCGCGCGGCCTCTGATCTCTAAAGTCTGCCTGCAGCGGGCCCGTGAAGTCGGCGCGGTTGCGTTCGTTCATGGAGCAACCGGTAAGGGCAATGATCAGTGCCGGTTCCAACTGGCAGCCGAAGCGCTGGACCCGACAGTAAAGATGATCGCCCCCTGGCGGATGGATGAGTTTCGCGAACTATTCCCCGGTCGAACTGAAATGCTGGCATACTGCGAAGAAAAAAACATCCCGGTGAAAGCCAGTGTCAGCAAGCCATATTCCAGCGACGAAAACTGTCTGCACATCAGCTACGAAGCGGGCGATCTGGAGGACCCGACCGTTGACGGAGAAACGGTCATCGACTTCGGCATGACTGTGTCCCCCCAGGAAGCGCCCGACAAAGAAGAAACGGTGCGGATCACATTTGACGCCGGCGTCCCCGTTGCAGTCAACGACGAAAAACTCTCGGCGGCGCAGGTTGTGGAAACGCTGAACACAATCGGCGGAAGAAACGGAGTCGGGCGGATCGACATTATCGAAAACCGTTTCGTCGGAATGAAGAGCCGAGGCGTCTATGAAGCTCCGGGAATGACGCTGCTGTATGCCGCCCATCAGGCGATCGAACAGTTGACGCTGGATCGTGACCTGACGCATCTGCGGGATCAGTTAAGTCCCGTTGTGGCCGAAATGGTTTACTACGGACACTGGTACTGTGCCAAAATGGATGCTCTGCTGGCGTTCATTCGAGAAACTCAGTCCGTTGTCACGGGGGAAATCACAATGACCCTGTATAAGGGCAATATCCGCATCAGCGGCCGAACTTCGTCGAACAGCCTGTATGACGCAGAAATCGCGAGCATGGAAAAAGGTGGCGACTACAACCAGAACGACGCCGAAGGTTTTCTGCGGATCATGGGGCTGCCTGGCCGCGTTCAGGGCCTTGTCCGACCTCGGGAATATTAGATGACTGCGAAGACGATGATCGACATTCTTCTGAACGGTGAAACGCGAGCTGTTTCGGCTGACTGCACAATCGCCGATCTGTTGTTCGAACTCGACATCAAAAACCGTTATTGTGCGGTCGAACGTAATCAGGAACTAATCCCGCGCGAAGAACACGCTGCCTGCAAACTCACAGGCGGCGACTGTGTTGAAATCGTGACTTTGGTGGGTGGCGGCTAACCCTGCTGCCCGGCCGGAGAACTTCAAAGAAACCAGAAGCCATGACGACTGCTGTTTCTCAAGCCCCGTCTGATGAACAGATTGTAATCGGTTCACACACGTTGAACTCACGGCTTATCGTGGGCACGGGCAAGTACGCGACCTTCGAACAGATGCAGGAATGCCTTGAGAACAGCGGGGCAGACGTGATCACGGTGGCAGTGCGACGGGAACGCCTGGTTGATGCCGACGGACGCAATATTCTGGACTTCATCGACCTGAAAAAGTACACGATCCTGCCCAATACCGCGGGATGCTTTACGGCCGAAGAAGCCGTCCGAGTAGCCCGCCTTGGCCGCGAGATCCTGCGAGGGCTGGAGAACCCCGGCTCCGACTGGGTGAAGCTGGAAGTTCTCGGCGACACCAAAACACTGCTGCCGGATCCAGTCGCGACCGTAGAAGCCTGCCGACAACTGGTCGACGATGGCTTTCAGGTTTTGTGCTATACATCCGACGACCCTATCACCGCTCGCAGACTGAAGGACGCAGGAGCGACCTCCGTCATGCCGGCTGGCAGCCCGATCGGCAGCGGTCAGGGAATCCTGAACCCGAACAACATTCGCATCTGCATGGAGTATCTCAAGGAAGACGATCCGAGTTATCCGGTGATTGTCGACGCAGGGGTGGGCACCGCCAGCGACGTAGCCTTTGCCATGGAACTCGGCTGTGACGGCGTTTTGCTGAACACCGCCATCGCCAGCGCAGCACACCCTGATCTGATGGCCGATGCCATGCGGCAGGCCTGCATCGCCGGACGTCAGGCGTTCCAGGCCGGCAGAATTCCTCGCAAATTGTACGCCACCGCCTCCAGCCCCAGCGACGGCACCATCATGCGGGACGCCCCGCAGGCCGACGCGAGCTGACGCTCGGAACATGATGGCCCGCTCCTGCTGGTCGCTCGTACAGGCGAATTCGGGCGAACCCCAGTGAATTTCAGGGAATTGGGGCACCATTGTTTCCCGGAATGAGAACGGATCGGAAATCCTGGCAGCAGCGATGAAGATCGGCTGACTGTGCTTCTGCCGCCGCTTCGTGATGGCAGCGACAGGAATGAAACAGATGGCAGAAATAGAGGCCGGGCTCTGTACCAAAGCCTGGCCTCGTTATTGCCCTCGTTGCAGGCTCAATGCCAGCACTGAGCACGTTGTCCAGGCCGACATGACGGCCACTGAAACAGCTCAAATCCGGCGAACGAGACTGCGCGACCACCCAGCGAGTGTGATTCCGCCCGGAAACGGTGTCTGCCACGGGCCGCCGGGTGTCTGCCACGGGCCGCCGCGGCAACTTTCGTGGGCCGCACCAGCCGCAAAATCGCTATTCATGGCTCGTTATCCCGTGCTGAACGCTCAGATATCTTCCACCGCTGGGAAAGCTGCGACCATTTTGGAAATCGAAAGGAATCGCTCTTTTCCGGGAAAAAGGCCGTCGATATTATTCGCAAACTTAAATTCTCAGGGTTTCTGCGGGCAGGTTCCGCAGCGAACCCAAACAAAGTGTTCGGCTTGAGACGCCGAACTGACCCGGTTCACGGATGCTGAAGGTCAATAAAGCGGCAGGTCGCCGCACGGTACGAGCAATTGCTCGGATAAGAAGGATGCGAGCTACAGAACAACAGGTCGCGAAGTAGCAGGACGGTGCGACGCTGCCTGACAGGTTGTTCAATCGAGCTGGATCGCCAGTGGCTGACCAGCAGCATTCCCGGAGACTCTTTTTGTGCGGACGTTCCGTACAGTATACCTTTTCGTTTTGGCATCTATCACACGATAGACCCAGCACTCAGGACGGTTGGAGAAATGGCTGATCTCAGTCGTGTTCGCAACATTGGAATTTCCGCTCACATCGATTCAGGAAAGACGACGCTGACAGAGCGCATGCTCTATTATTGCGGCCGTATTCATAAGATTCGGGATGTGAAGGGCGGCGACGGCGGCGCGACCATGGACCACATGGACCTGGAACGCGAACGTGGTATTACCATTACCTCGGCAGCCACTCGAGTTGACTGGAAGAACGACGACCTGAAGATTCCGGAACACGTCGTCAATATCATCGACACTCCCGGCCACGTTGACTTCACCGTCGAAGTGGAACGGTCTCTGCGCGTACTGGACGGAGCCATCCTGGTTCTGTGTTCCGTCGGTGGTGTTCAGAGTCAGTCACTGACTGTTGACCGCCAGATGAAGCGTTACGGCGTTCCGCGCATAGCGTTTATCAACAAAATGGACCGCACCGGTGCCAATCCGGACAAAGTGATGGCAGCGATGCGGGACAAGCTGAAGACGAATGCAGTTCCGCTGCAGATTCCGATCGGCGCCGAGTCCAACTTTGAAGGTGTCGTCGACCTCGTGCGGATGGAAGCAGTTTACTGCACAGGAGAAGAAGGGGAAATTGTTGAACGCAAAGAGATCCCGGCCGAACTGAAGGAAAAGGCCGAAGCGACTCGTGAGGAAATGCTGGAAGCGCTTTCTCAGTTCGATGACGACCTGATGGAAGCACTGCTGGAAGAACGTGAAGTTGACGAGAAAGACGTTCGCCGCATCATTCGAGCAGCGACGCTGGCTCAGCAGATCACTCCGGTACTGATGGGAAGTGCCTTCAAGAACAAGACCGTTCAGGAAGCCCTGGATGCGGTAACCATGTACCTGCCGTGCCCAACGGACGTTGAAGTCTTCGCGAACGACAACAGCAAGGCCGCGTTGGCCGCTGCAGAAGAGAGTGAAGACGGCAAGGTTGCCAAAGTCAAACTGACGAACAACAACAAAGACCCCATGGTTGCGATGGCGTTCAAGACCGTCGTGGAATCCTTCGGTCAGTTGACCTACATGCGTGTCTATCAGGGCACGATCAAGAAGGGTGACTCCTATATTAACGCCAGAACCGGAAACACCATTCGGTTTGGTCGCCTTGTCCGCATGCACTCGAACGATCGCCAGGATATTGACGTTGGCGAAGCAGGGGACATCATGGCGGTGGTGGGCGTTGACTGTGCGTCCGGAGATACGTTCCTGGGTGGTGGAGTCGAGTATTCGCTGGAAAACATCTTCGTGGCGGATCCTGTGATTCGTCTGTCGATCGAACCGGCGAAACGTGAGGATGCTGACAAGCTGGGCAAGGCACTGGAGCGTTTCCGACGTGAAGACCCGACTTTCCGCGTGCTTTCTGATGAGGAAACCAATCAGACGCTGATCGCCGGAATGGGGCAGTTGCATCTGGATGTTTACGTGGAACGCATTAAACGTGAATACAAATGCGAATGCCTGATCGGTGAGCCTCGAGTGTCCTATCGTGAACGCCCGACGAAATCGATCGAGTTTAATCACAAGCGAGCGAAGCAGTCCGGTGGTTCCGGTCAATACGGACACGTTGTCGGAATCATGGAACCTCTGCCCGAGGACGCGGAAGAGGCGTTTGAGTTCGTCGACGAGATCCGTGGCGGACGCATTCCAAGGGAATACATCCCGGCATGTGAAAACGGCTTTCGTGATCAAATGGGCAAGGGACCACTCGGTGAGTACGAGATCGTGGGCGTGAGGGTCAGCCTGCAGGACGGAAGTTTTCACGATGTGGATTCGTCCGACATGGCGTTCCGTCTATGTGCTGCGGAGGCGATGCGTGAATCGATTCTTCCCAAGTGCGGCATGGCTTTGCTGGAACCCATCATGAAGCTGGAGATCGAAACTCCCGATGAGTTTCAGGGCGGCATCACAGGACATCTGGCCAGCAAACGAGGTCTCGTCGCGTCCTCTGATGTAACGGATGGCAACTGTATCATTCTGGCGGAAGTTCCTTTGGCGGAAATGTTTGACTACGCCAACGAAATCCGTTCCATGACTCAGGGCAAGGGAACGTTCAGTATGGAGTTCCTGTGCTACCGTCAGGCACCAAAGAACGTGCAGCAGGATGTTCTGGCCAAGCGACGAAAAGAAAAAGAAGAACTGAAGAAGTAGCAACCGGTGCCGGAATTGCTGACTTCAGTCTTGAACCACGCCGGTGGACGCATGTCGCGTTCACCGGCGTTTCTTTTGCGCTGTGTTGACAATCCACTCGCGTAAACCACGATTTCCGTCGGACGCTTCGGGTGGCGTCACACCAGCGACCTGCTGCCAATACTGTCATTCCGGAGCAGGCCAGTTCAGGTGTTGGTGAAGAAACGCATACGTGTCCTGCCCGTTGATCGTATGCGGTCCCACAAACCATTCGATCTGAGTTCGATCGCCGATACCAAGTTTCGCCGCATACAGATGTCGCACCTTGGCATATTCGTAGGCGACCCAGTCGTCTTCACCGACACCGTCGAAGTGACCACGTTCCACCATGAACGGCCGGGGACAGATCATGGCTGCCATTTCGTAGTAGTTAAACGTGCTGCCGAGGTCCCATTCAAAAATCTCGTATTCACCCGTCCAGACATAGCTGAAGTTCAGTCGGCTGCTGGCATTCTTGCGAACCCACTCGTTGAAATCCGCTGAACAGATGGAAAGGCAGTAATCGGTCACAAGAGCCGGAATGCGCATCGCCGACTTTCCGCCGTAACTCAAACCGTAGAAGCCTATGCGGTCCGGGTCAACAAACGACTGAGACTTCAACCAGTTCACGATCTGCTGGTGCTGTGGCACAATGACAGAAAACAGAGTCTTGCCAAGTGGATTCGCCTTTCGCTGCAGAGTCCGAAACCGGTCCTGGAAAATATATGGGTTCTGAGGAGAAAACGTGATAAAGCCTCGCTCACACAGCTTCGCGGCGAAATCGTGATAGGCCCGATGATCGCCCTGGAAGATATCGGTCGGCCGACCTTCAAGTCCGTGCTGGCACACCACAACCGGACGCTTCTCACCGGGTTTCAGATCCTTCGGCAGCAACAGTACGCCATAGGCAAATACATCCGGAAACACGTTCATCACAACTTCGTGGCCCGTCCATTTTTCCGTCTCCCATTTCTTCCGGGAGCGAGCATTGAACGGCAGCAGTTCGTTATTAAATTCTCCGATGACGTCTTTACGAAACGTCTCACGATACGCCTCAGACGATTTCTCATAAGCCTCCACCGACGATTTATCCAGCTTGCCCATGAAGTCCTTGCGAACAAATGGACTTTCCCGAAGCAGTGCCTGATTGTGACGGTCGATTTCTTCAAACTGTCGCTGCTGACGTTTCTGAATGGCGTCCGTTCGATCGACAGCACCGTCTGCCCCTGACGTCGTTGCTTTGAGATTGACAGTGGCATCGTTCACATCGTCACCGCCCACTGCGGTCAGAAACTCCGGCAGCGCCTTGCTGCAAAACAACTTCGAGTCGCCGCTAACACTTGTGATGCCCACCGTCTGCACGCCGGAATCGATCAACTTTTCGGCCACCTCGGCCACGGCATCCAGTTCGTTGCGTACGTCCTGAACCGACGGAGTCGTCAGCACGGAAGGAGCTCCACCATCACCGGACAGATTTACGGCTGGCCAGTCTGCGAAGTCGGTGATCAAACATCGAGGCAGTACCATCGCACCCAGCTCTGCACCGCTGAACTCTCTCAGTGCGCCGAAGATGTTGCGATCAAGTGGCTCCTGCCAGCTGCCTTCGCGTGGTCCCATCGCTCCTGAAACGCAAACGGCATCGATGCGTGTATCCAGGGCTGCCGCATACAGCGCCAACAGGCCGCCTTCGCCGTAGCCGATCACACCAATTCGCGGATCTTCACCGGCGGCGTCCTTCTCAAACCAGTCAACAGCCGCCAGCACCTTCTGTAATTCGTAACCAATCACGTGCCGACCGAGTTCAAAGGCAGCGCGATACAGGTACTCTCGATTCGTCAGGTTGGCCCGACCGTTGCGTTTGCTGCGTTCGCGACTGATCAACGACGGAACGACGACGCGAAACCCGGCTTCGACCGCACGACGTGCAAACTGTGATTCCGGCGACACACCGTCAGCAAGACCGCTGATCTGTTCCGGCGACTGATCAGCGTCCGGAATCGCGACCACGTTGCCAACGGCTGGACCATTCGGAACCAGCAGAAGACCCTCGCCATAAATCGAAGGCAGATTCTTCGCGGTCGGTGCAGGGTCCGCCAGCACCGGCCAGCGAATCGCGAAGGCTTTAAAACGCTCGCCAGACGCAACAAGGCCCTGGTCGTCGACGGTTGCCATGATTTCCGGCGAATCGAACGACATCCGGTCATCACGTCCCCCCAGAATATTCATGAGCCGCTGCCGATTGGGCTCGATCGATTTATTGTAGGCCGCAGCCGAAGACAGGTCGCGGTTCCAGAATCCTGCACGTCGGCTTTTGGATTCAGCAATCTTCCGCAGCAGGAATCGGTCAATTCCGTCGACCATTTCTGATGCCAGGTCGGCCTCACCGGTCAAAGGAGCAGTCCCTTCCGGGTGCTGGGCACGCGAGGCTGCAGCGGGCAGCAGAAGGAAACCTGAAAGAAGCAGGAAACGGAAAACTACGCGACACATCACGGCGATACTCCATTGCAGAAAAAAGAAGTCCACAAATGCAGTGTGTCCGGAACAGCCAAAAGATTCCACTCAACACAGGATGGTCGGCACCTGCAATCGCTGTAGCGAGCAGGACCACCAACATGCCAAAGCCGGTCATGCACCGGGCAACGTCTGTTGTCCCACCAAACCTGCACGTTCTACAACCGTCAAAACCCAAACCTCACGCTGCGGGAATACGCCGGCATGTTGATTTTCGGCAACCCGATACTCTACACGTGATAAAGTTGACTGCCTGGGTAACCTACGGCGTATGCATGACCTGACTCACATTCAGTCATTTTCAGTCATTTTATGACGTCTTTATTGCATGTCCGGGCACAAAATGTCATATTAATGAGTCACGACTACTCAATTCCGTTCATATTCATGATGATTACTGACGAACGTCGCACCAGAATCCTCCAAATTGCGGAGGAATCGGGCTTTGTCTCCCTGCAGAGATTGGTCTCTGCAGTGGGTGCCAGCGAATCGACGGTACGTCGGGATCTTGAATTCCTGGATGCCCAGGGACATCTGCACCGGACTCGCGGCGGTGCGGCGTATGCCGGAGACTCATTGGCGGATTTTGACGTGAGGCAGAATCGTGCGTCTCTTGAGAAGCGACGGATCGCTCAACGTACAGCAGAACTCATTTCTGAAGGCGAAACGGTTCTGCTGGATGGTGGCACAACAACGCTGGAAGTTGCCAAGAACCTGAACGGAAAAACACTGCAGGTGGTGACGAACTCACTACCCATCGCGTCGCAATTGATGAACCAGCCCAAAGTGGAGCTGATCTTTATCGGCGGTTATGTGTATCCGAAAACGGGGGTTGCCCTGGGCGACCAGGCGATCTCAGCACTCAAGAACATCAACGTGTCACGATTGGTCATGAGTGCCGGTGGTGTCACACAGGACGGTCTGTTCAACAGCAACGCGCTGCTGGTGGAGACGGAACGTCAGATGATCAGCGCGGCGGGGCGTGTCACTCTGGTGGCCGACAGCAGCAAGTTCGGGCAGCGAGCTTTATCGCAGCTTTGCCCCCTGAGCGCCGTCAGTGAAATCGTCACCGATGACGCACTGTCAGAAGAATGGAAACAGACTCTGGAATCCGCGGGCATCGCCCTGGATGTCGTGGATGTCGTGGATGTGAAGTCACGAACGATGGTTGAAAGTTAACACAGCCGCCACGTGTCGCATGCTGTGACAGAGTGGCGTTTCGGTAATAAGGAAACATTCGGCGTAGCCCGGACGGTGATCGCGATTTCTGCGTTCAGGTCTTCGGCTGCGATGTCACAACAATCACGCGGAGCGTGATGTCAGGTTTCATGGAGGATTGACCTGGAGAACAATTCAAGTGGTCTCAGCAACAGCAATTCAGCGAACAGACGTCGAGCGTATTGTACGTGACGTGTTGGCTCGACAGTCCGGCAGCGGCTTTACGAAGGCCTCAGCTGCCGGGATTCCGGTGCTGCGTGGCGGCGGCACAAACAATGCCGAGCAGTCCGGAGCGGCAGCGGAAAACCGCAATCCTCTGCTGGTGAATATTTCTGCTCGTCATGTTCACCTGACTCAGGAACACGTCGAAATCCTGTACGGCGCGGGTGCAACACTGACACCGCAGAAAGACCTGTACCAGGACGGTTACTACGCGGCAGAAGAAACGGTTGCCGTAGTTGGCCCCAGACGCCGCATGATCCCGAACGTCCGAGTGCTCGGCCCGTGTCGCGGTGATTCTCAGATCGAACTGGCGTTCACTGATGGCATTTCGCTGGGCATTGATCTACCTGTCAGAGTTTCCGGCAACGTGCAGGGGACTCCGGGGTGTGTTCTGGTGGGTCCAGAGGGAGTGGTCGAACTGCAGCAGGGAGTCATTCGAGCCCTGAGACACGTACACATGGGCCCGGCGGATCTGGCGCACTACGGCGTCAACGACAAAGACAGTATTCACCTGCGAGTGGAATCACCGGGCTGCACGACAGTCTTGGAAGACCTGGTCGTTCGTGCTGGGGACAACATCAAGCTGGAAGTCCATCTGGACACCGATGAAGGCAACGCCATCAACCTTGAAAAAGCGACGAAGGTGGAGCTGGTGAAACCGGAACCGTGTGCCTGCAAGGGGCATTAAGAAGACAGCCGATCACGAACTCAGGTTCGGGACCGGATTAGAAGTGCTTGACTCTGAAGAGTCAGGCAGAAAAACAAACCGACAGCCACGGATAGCTGTTTTACAAGGTTGCCCAGGCGTTGGTGGAATCAACGACGAAGGCGGGAGAGTGATGAAATGGCGAAAGCAATGGAAGCTCTTGGGATGATCGAAACGAAGGGCTTCGTGTGCATGCTCGAAGCCGTCGACACGATGCTCAAGGCAGCAAATGTTGAGATGGTTGGTTGGGACAAGGTCGGCAGCGGCCTGGTCACTTCGTTCATCGTGGGTGACGTGGGTGCCGTCAAAGCAGCCATCGACGCGGGTGCTCAGGCAGCATCAAAACTGGGCGAAGTTGTGAGCGTGGAAGTTATTCCTCGCCCACACGAAGAACTGGCTTCCGTATTGCCGAAGGCAAAAGCGAAGAAGTAGTAAATCAAGCTAACAGTCCGCCGGTCTCAGCTGGAAGTTCAGCTGATGATCGACGCGTGATATCTGACAACTCCATTAGGAAACAACAATGTCTGAAGCAATTGGAATGATCGAGACCAAAGGTCTGGTCTCTCAGATCCAGGCATCCGATGCGATGCTGAAGTCCGCCAACGTGTCTCTGGTCAAGCAGGTGCAAATTGGCGGTGCGTTTGTCACAACCATCATCAAGGGCGACGTCGGTTCTGTTCGAGCCGCTGTTGATGCTGGAGCAGCTGCGGCTTCTCAGAGCGGTGAACTGGTGAGTGCTCACCTGATTCCTCGCCCTGAGCAGACCCTGCTGGATCAGTTCGTATAAAGGGGGGCGGTGCCGACCGTCAGCGGAATCGAGCTGACGCTCGGAGAGACTGTCAACGGGCACTGTCAATCATCCCCCAAACGTATCCCAACTCTAGACGTCACGGAGGGCGAAGGACGATATGAAGGTTCTTGTAGCAAATCTGGGTTCCACGAGTTTCAAGTACCGACTGTTTGATCTGTCGGACGAATCTCAACTTGCGCGAGGCGGCATTGACCGCATCGGGGAAGCGGAAAGCCATTGTGTCGTGGAAATCGGCGATCATCAGTCGGAATCTCAGCAGAACATTCCGGATCACGCGGCCGCGGTGGGTATCTGCCTGCATCAACTGACGGATCCGGAACACGGTTGTCTGAATTCCGTCGATGAGGTTGCGGGTATTGGCTTTAAAGCCGTGTTCGCAGGCAGCCTGAGTGGCGTTCGCATTGTCGACACGGAACTGCTGGAAAAGATGGAGGCGCTGTCCGACATCGCTCCGGCACACAACCCTCCGTACGTCAGCGCGATGCGTCAGTTGCAGAAGGCGTTTCCTCAGATTCCGCTGGTCGCGGCTTTGGAAACGGGTTTTCACGAAACCGTGCCCTTTGAGCATCGAGCGTATGCTGTGCCTTATGAATGGTACACCGATCACGAGATTCGCCGCTGGGGTTTTCACGGTGCCAGTCACCGTTTCATTGCGGGGCGCGTTGCTGAAGTCCTGGGTCGTGATGACCTGAAGGTGATCAGCTGCCACCTGGGGGGAAGCGCTTCGATTTGTGCGATTCGTAACGGCGAAAGCCAGGCCGCATCGATGGGCATGAGTCCTCAGGGAGGCCTGCCTAACAACAATCGAGTCGGCGATTTTGACGCATACGCCATTCCGGTGATCATGAAGGCCACGGGGCTGTCGTTTGAAGACGTGCTGCAGGAAATGAGCTCCAAAGGAGGACTGCTGGGAATCAGCGGTCTGAGCGGTGACTGTCGAGATCTGGAGGATGCGGCAGCGGAAGGACACGACCGGGCGGAAAAAGCGTTGAAACTGTTTGAAGCGTCGATTCGGTCCTACGTCGGCTCGTACATGGCATTGCTGGGTGGAGCGGATGTAATCGTCTTTACCGGCGGTATCGGCGAAAACAGCGAACGGATTCGTACCAATATCACCCGCAATATGGAATGGGCGGGCGTGGAAGTGTGCTCGAATAAGAACTCCGACGTGGCGCGGGGGGCGGAAGTCTGCATCCATGCTGAGGACAGCGGAGTGCAGGTCTGGGTGATTCCCACGAACGAAGAATTGGTCGTGGCAAGGCAAACCGCCGCGGCTATTGGCTGAAATCGTTGTACGTCAGGCCCGGCCTGATCTACATGGAAAGGTAATGACATGTTTCTGGCACGAATCACAGGCAGCGTGGTCTCGACTCAAAAGGTCGAAGAGCTGGTTGGTCAGAAACTTCTGATCGTGGAACCACTGCGCGTCAACGAAAAGGACCAGAGCGACCTGCAGCCAACAGGGCGTTCCTTCATCTGCGTCGACACCGTCGGAGCAGGCGAAGGTGAAGTGGTCCTGTGTGTTCAGGGCAGTAGTGCTCGATTTACACCGGACACAAAAACACTGCCGATCGACGCTGCCATTGTCGGCATCATCGATTCTGTCAGCGTGAAGGATCGAACAATCTTTGAAGGAGGGAAGATCTGAAGCTTGAATCTGAAGTGTCAGACTTCGAATTTCAAATCGCTGATCCGCCATGTCGAATCCCTACTCAACGCCAGATGACCAGAGTCCCGGCCAGCCAACGCTGGATCGAGTTCAGTCTGTTCGTGCGTTGAAGATCATCACATTTGCCCTGGTATCGGGTGTGCTGACGTTTATGGGAGTTGCACTCGCCATCAACAGGGGAGCAATTGATGGCGAACCGAAGATCATGTCGTGGATCGGAATCGGCATGGCCGGGCTGATGATTGTGAATCACCTGGTACTGCCGAACATCGTCGCCAGGGCAGCGTCGAATAGAGTGAACGCGGAGGGATTTCATGACGCTGACGAAGCAACAAAGTTTTCGTTGGTCTTTCCAGCCTTCCAGACTCGGCACATCGTCGCGTCCGCAATGCTGGAATTTGCCGCCTTCATGAATCTGCTGTTCTACCTGCTGACCGCATACGTCGGCAACCTTGCAGCGGCCTCTGTCTTGGTCGTAGTGCTCGCGCTTCGCTTTCCTACGGTCAGCGCTGCGGAGTTCTGGGTTCAGGATCGGATACGGGAAATTGAATTGAGTTAACTGATGACATAACAGCGATGGGATCGCTGCCCCGCCACTCGGAGAGTGGCGGCCGCTTTGAAACACGGAGGACGAATACATGGGTCAGGCTGAGCCTGACAATCGAACACCGTCAGGCACAGCCTGATCTGCACTGAAACAGAGAGACTGAAAAATGCAGGCAACAGAACAAGCCGTCCGCCAGATCGTCCAGGAAGTCCTGACTCAACTCTCCACCAACGGAGCTTCTGGCAACTCCGCCGCTCGAAGCAATAATGGTGTCAGCGGAAACTGGGGCGTCTTCAATGACGTCGACCAAGCAGTCGCAGCCGCCCAGCAGGGCTTCGATCAGCTCAGCGAAGCACCGATGGAGGATCGCGCCAAGGCCATCGACATCGTCAAGACGATGTGCGACGAACAGGCCGAAGAACTTGGCCGACTGGAGATTGAAGAAACGAAAATCGGTCGACCCGATCACAAGATTGCCAAGCTGCACGTCATTAAGTCGGTGCCGGGAATTGAAGCCCTCACCACTGAAGCCGTAAGCGGTGACAAGGGCCTGACGGTCACTGAGCACGCTCCTTTTGGCGTCATCGGAGCGATTACCCCCGTCACTCACTCACTGCCCACACTGGCGGCGAACTTTGTCAACATGGTCGCTGCAGGGAACACACTGGTTGTGAATCCTCATCCCAGCGGTGCCAACATCGCATCAGAAGGTGTTCGTCGCTTCAACAAAGCGATCTATGAAGCGACCGGCCTGCAGAACCTGGTCACCATTATTGGAACACCCACAATTGAATCGGCTCAGGCAATTTTCGATCACCGCGGTGTCCGGTTACTGGTCGTGACCGGTGGTCCCGGAGTGGCTCGAGCTGCACTGGGAAGTCCGAAACGAGCGATCGTCGCGGGACCGGGAAATCCTCCGGTCGTCGTGGACACAACCGCCGACATCGACAATGCCGCTCGTTCCATCGTTGCGGGTGCTGCCTTTGACAATAACCTGCTGTGCATTGGCGAAAAGGAAATTTTTGCGGTCGAAGAAATATTTGACCAGCTGATGTCATCTGTTGCTTCCAACGGAGGCTTCCGCCTGAATGCTCAACAGACCGCAGAATTCACTGCCAGGGCCTTCGGCCCACCGAAAGAAGCAGGCGGCCATCACGTTTTGAACCGTGACTTCATCGGCAAAGATCCGGCCTGGCTGGCGTCGCAGATTGGTGTGAGTGTTCCGGCCAACACTCAAATCCTGTTCGGCGAAACCGACGAACACAACCCGTTTGTGCCTGAAGAACAAATGATGCCGTTCATTCCCTTTGTCCGAGCAACCTGCACAGACCACGCCATCGATCTGGCAAAGAAATACGAACACGGCTTCGGACACACGGCAATCATCCATTCCAAGGATGTTCGCACCATCACCAAGATGGGCCGCATTATGGACACGACGGTGTTCGTAAAGAACGGTCCTTCCATGGCGGGATTGGGATTGGGCGGCGAAGGATTCCCATCGTTCAGCATTGCGACTCCAACAGGCGAAGGTGTCACCAGCCCCATGACGTTCACTCGCCAAAGACGCTGTGCCATGATTGAAGACCTGAGAATTATCTAACAAACGAACCAACAGGTAGTTTAACAACTGACAACTGACAACTGACAACTGATCAAACATGCAGGCCGCAAAAGTCATCGGAAACGCAACTGCCACAGTGAAGCATCCTTCACTGGACGGGTGGCGTCTGGTTGCCCTGCAGCCGGTAGACATCAACAACGAAGCAGACGGCTTCCCGTTTCTGGCGATCGACCGTCTGGGAGCGGGCAACGGCGAGATGGTGTTCTTCACCAGTGACGGCAAGAGTATTCGAGGCATGGTCGGACGCAATGACTGTCCGATACGTTATGCGGTACAGGGCATTATTGACGACCAGAACACGATCTGATGCACGGCCACATCAAACAACAGAAACCTATGACTTTCAACAGCCAGCAAATCGAGGCAATCACACAAAGCGTACTGCGTGAACTTCACGCACGTGGCGTTGTGAGCACCGCTGCCCGAAACACCAGCGTCGACACCTCGACCGCACCGGTGGCCGTGCTGCAGCAGAAAGTCATCACAGAGGACACGCTGGCTGCGGCGGGCGCCGCCGGCCACAGCCTTGCGATTCCGGCAGGAGCGATCATCACTCCTTCCGGCCACGACTATATTCGACGGCACGCCGTCAGCATCAGCAGCGGATTGCCATCAGCATCCGCGACGACAGGCTCTCTGATATCCGTCGGCGACTGCTCAACTGCGGCGTCAGCGGCCGCCGCAGTGAACTGGAATATTGTCGTTGCCGGCTGTGAATTCGAAGCCGCCACAGAAGCAGAAAAAGTGGCAGCCAGTCATCCGGTCGCGTGCTGTGGACGACAACCGTCGATTACGGCATGCGTGATGAATCGCAACACCAGCCTGCGAGCGGCCGTTGTGACTCAGACGACAGACATGGACCTGCTGGTCAGTGCCATGAATCCTCAGGTGATCTGCCTGGATTCGAACGGCTGGACGTTCACCGAACTGCGTCGACTGTTTCAGCAGATGACGACGGCCAGCAGCGTCACTCCGGCAGACTGGAAAGAACTCACAGGAGGTGTTCGATGAGAATCATGGAATGCATCGGCAAAGTCACTCTGTCGAAGTGGCACTCGACTCTGGACGGAGCCTCATGGAAGGTGGCTGTGCCGCTGATGCACGACGGATTGTGCGGAAAAGAATCCGGGAGGACCGAACCAATCGTGATACTTGATGAACTGGGTGCCGGTGATGGCAGCCTGATGGCGGTCAGTGAAAGTGCTGAAGCGGCGGCTCCGTTTCATCCGGACACAAAGCCGATCGACGCCTACAACGCAGCGATACTGGACAATGTGAATATCGCAGGGACGTGAATGGAAACCGACGCGGTCAGCAGACCAGCGTTGACTACGAAACGAGCAAGTCAGGCAGCGCCTGACACGAAATTAAAATCGTCAGGCACTGTCTGACCTATAGAAAGAAAAGAACAATGGCTAACAAATGGAACAGCGGAATCAACGACCGAGCACTCAAGGAAGAGATCTGCGAAATCGGCCGGCGTGTGTACAACAAGGGCTTTGCCGCTGCCAATGACGGCAACATCAGCATTCGAGTCGGCGAGAATGAAGTTCTGTGTTCACCCACAATGATCTGCAAAGGTTTCATGACGCCGGAAGACATCTGTGCGGTGGATATGAATGGCGACCAAATCGCGGGCACTCGCAAACGCACCAGCGAAGTGCTGCTGCACCTGGAAATCATGCGGCAGCGACCAGACGTTAAGTCCGTCGTGCACTGTCATCCACCGCACGCCACAGCCTTTGCCGTCGCTGGCGAGGCAATTCCGCAGTGTATCCTGCCGGAAGTTGAAATCTTCATGGGAGAAGTTCCCATCGCTCCTTACGAAACTCCGGGCGATCAGCGTTTTGCTCAGACCGTGACTCCGTTTCTGAAGTCAACGAATACCATCATTCTTAAGAATCACGGGACCGTCAGCTTTGGAAAGGACGTGACGGACGCCTACTGGAAGACAGAAATCCTGGACGCCTATTGCAAGATTCTGCTGCTGTCTCATCAACTGGGAAATGTGGAATACCTTCCTGAACAGAAAAATCGCGAACTGCTGGACCTGAAGAAGAAACTGGGCTTTGACGATCCACGTTTCCACAACGAAGACTGTGACCTGTGCGGCAACAGCGCGTTTCGCGAAGGTTACAAGGAAAACATTCCGGTTCAGCGTTCGATTGCAAAATCCCCGGACTATCCGGGATACCTGCAGGAACCATGTGGCACCGCGTGTGACACTCAGCCAGCGGCCAACGAGGACCTGGTTCAAATGATCACCAGCCAGGTGCTGGCAGCACTGGGCAAATAAAGGGACCTTCCTTCGTCGAGTGAGTCAAACTGTCGAACCGTCACTGCCGTTCGATACCTGTATAACTAACCTAACGCGATCGCCGGCCCTGCCGGCAAAGAGGAACGGGAACTATGAAAGTCAGCATAATTGGTGGTGGTGGACTGGTTGGTTCGTGTGCAGGTTTTGCTCTGCAGGCGGGCGGCATCGTCAAAGAAATTGCTCTGGTCGATGTGAACACCGAACTGTGCGAAGGCCAGGCTCTGGATCTCATCCACGGAGCCTCCATCATGGCTCCACAGAAGATCACGGCCGGCGGCACAGAACAGGTGACCGACAGCGACGTTGTCGTCATTACTGCTGGACTTCGACGCAAACCCGACGAAAGCCGACTGGACCTGATTAATCGTAACGTGGCCCTGTTCCGCAACATTCTTACGGACGTCAAGAGCCACGGCCTGAAGAAGGATGCCATTGTTTTCGTCGTGTCCAATCCCGTTGACGTGCTGACATACCTTGCGATGGACGAACTGTCGTTGCCGGCGAGTCAGGTTATCGGTCTGGGTACGGTCCTGGACACAACCCGACTTCGCAGCATGCTGGCTCTTCGCCTGGATGTCCCGGCAACACAGGTCAACGTCACAATCTTTGGTGAACACGGCGACAGCATGGTGCCGATCTGGTCGGCCGCTCAGATCGCCAATCTGCCGCTTGATAAATACCCCGGCGTAACGCCGTCGGTCATTGCAGAAGTGGAAAAGAAAACTCGTGGCAGTGGCGCTGAAGTCATCAAGAAAAAGGGCGGAGCGGGATTTGCTGTGGGCGTTTCCATCGCAGACGTCGTGCACAGTATCGCTCTGGACGACGACCGAATTCTCCCGGTCAGCTCACTTCAGAATGGGGCCTACGGCATCCAGGACGTGTGTCTTTCCGTTCCCACAATCGTCGGACGCAGCGGAGTCAAGAGCCACATCGAAGTGGACCTGTGGAGCAAAGAAAAGACCGCGCTGGTCAAGAGCGGCAATGTGCTGCGTGAAACCGTCGCGAAGGTGATGAACGGCTAGACACCGTTTCCGTCTGCGGATTCGTGATCATGCCGCCACCCCGCTTGCCGGGGTAGTTCCCGGGCCGATGCAATACCGCCCGGGGTGGCATTGGTTGCTTGCAGCCCGTGTTGCGAAGCCACAGGAGGCCCTGTGGCTACAACGTCGATTACCAGAAATTCCTCCAACGCAGCCTCCTGTGCCTGCGGCACCCGAAGGTCGCACAGCAACCTGGGCTACCCAGCTGGGGGCGTCCAGCCTCGGCCGAGGACTCCGATTTCTACGTCGTGGGGACGCTGATTCAGCGCATCGTGCGGATCTACCTCAAATCGGCGCGAATTCTCTCGGATTCCGGATTCCTGCACAGCGTGGTTGGCGGTCACCGCAGAAACCACGAAAATGATGAACGTCACCGGTCGTAGTCTGCATGGAACTGCGATGATTTCCATTTCTCGTGCATTTGAAAGTCCGGATCATTGTCTCACGACATCTATGAAAACCCGTTGATCACACGTTACGCGTCCCGCGAAATGGCTGGCATCTGGTCGGCACAGACGAAGCACTCCACGTGGCGTCGACTCTGGCTGGCTCTGGCGGAATCTGAGCAGGAACTGGGACTGCCGATCACGGATGAGCAACTGTCAGACATGAGTGCCACGGTCGATGACATCGACTTTGATCTGGCCGCAAAGTTTGAACTGGAACGTCGTCACGACGTGATGGCTCACGTGGAAACATGGGGAACTCAATGCCCCGCTGCCAAACCCATCATTCACCTGGGAGCCACCAGCTGTTTTGTGACGGACAACTCTGAGTTGCTGCAGATCAAACAAAGTCTGCTGGTCGTGCGACGGCGACTGGTTCAGGTGATTGATCAACTGGCGAAATTCGCGGTCGAGTACCGCGACCTGCCCTGCCTGGGCTTCACTCATCTTCAGGCCGCGCAACCGACGACCGTGGGAAAGCGAGCAACCTTGTGGTGCTGGGACCTGCTGCTGGACCTGGAGGAACTGGAACACCGCATCGACACGATTCGTTTTCGAGGCGTCAAGGGTACCACGGGAACTCAAGCCACGTTTCTGAGCCTGTTTGACGGTGATCACGCCCAAGTCGAAAAGCTGGATCAGCTGGTCACAGAAAAGATGGGCTTCACCGCTCGACACGCAGTCACTGGTCAGACGTACTCCCGAAAATTTGATTCGCAGGTTATGGCGACATTGAATGGAATTGGACAGTCGTGCCACAAAGCCGGCAGTGATATTCGCATTTTGCAGCACAAGAAAGAACTGGAAGAGCCGTTTGAAAAGAAACAAATCGGTTCCTCCGCGATGGCCTACAAACGCAACCCCATGAGAAGTGAACGAGTGTGTGCTCTGGCCAGGTTTGCAATGAGTCTGCAGGCCGGCAGCGATGCCACCATGGCAACTCAGTGGATGGAGCGCACGCTGGATGACAGCGCGATTCGAAGACTGGCTGTGCCGCAGGCATTTCTGGCGATCGATGCGTGTTTGATTCTGTATCGCAATATCACCGACGGCATGGTCGTCTATCCGAAAACCATCGAGAAACACCTGAACGAAGAATTGCCGTTTATGGCGACGGAAGAAATCTTGATGGCAGGCGTAAAGGCCGGGGGCGACCGTCAGGATCTGCACGAACGTATCCGAGTTCACAGCCAGGCGGCGGCGGCTGAGGTGAAACAGCAGGGACTGCCCAACGACCTGATCAGTCGACTGCAAAAAGACGATGGGTTCACAGGCATTGATCTGGCGGGAGCTCTGGACGCCCGCAAATACATTGGTCGCGCCCCGCAGCAGATCGACGCATTTATCGCAGAACAGATCGAACCAGTCCGCCAACGATACAGCAGCGAGCTTGACGGTGACGCGGAAGCTGTCCGCGTGTAAACTTATCGATCAATCGTTGGCTGATTTCTCAGAACATGTCAGTTGTGTCCTGGTCAGTTCGATTCCGGCGCGTAGCATCGGGCGGAGATTCTGTGACGGATAACATTGTAAGTATCGGGGACTACAGGGTCGGCAGCGGACAGCCACTGCTGTTAATCGGTGGCCCCTGTGTGATGGAGTCAGAAGCCCTGGTCATGCAGGTGGCTGAACGACTGGCCGAGCTGCGTGACCAGCACAATCTGCAGATCGTATTCAAGGCCAGCTTCGACAAGGCCAATCGTACCAGCGTCGATAGCTATCGCGGCCCCGGACTGCACGAAGGCCTGAAACTGCTGGAGAAGGTGAAGGACGTCACTGGCCTGCCCACGACGACGGATATTCACGAATCCGCGCAGGCGGCCCCGTGTGCGGAAGTGTGTTCTATCCTGCAGATTCCGGCATTTCTGGCTCGGCAAACCGATCTCCTGGTGGCTGCTGCTGACGCCGCAGTAGCCAGAAATATCTGTGTAAATGTGAAGAAACCACAGTTCGTTGCCCCCGAAGATACGATTCACGCCGTACGCAAATGCGAGGCTCGCGGTCTGCGCAGTGTGCTGCTGACGGAACGTGGCACCACATTCGGTTATGGGCGTTTGGTCAATGATTTCCGGTGTATTCCCATTATGAAGTCATTTAGTGTTCCGGTTGTCTTCGACGCGACGCACAGCGTTCAGACACCCGGAGGTACCACGACCGGGGGACAGCGAGAGATGGTCGCACCGTTGGCTCGAGCTGCTGTGGCGGTGGGATGCGATGCAGTGTTCTTTGAGACCCACCCGGATCCGGACAATGCGAAGAGCGACGGGCCAAACATGGTTCCTCTTACTCAGTTTGAAGGATTGGTGCAGCAATTGACCGCATTGCGTGAAACTATTTTATCGATATCCGGCTGACCCATGTCTGCCCTCAGGCTGATTCAAACCTCTGGCCTTTTTTCTCAACAGCGACGTATGGGCGCGCCGCGCAAGACAAAACAACAACATTGTCAGAAACAGCATTCGCGTTTCTGCCCATCATTGATTCTCTATTCAGATTCCGTGTCCGTATGATTCTGTTCAGCAAAACAACAAGACATTTCGTCCGACATCATGGCTGCCCGGGGGCCACCACCATCGCCCGGACGTTCGGCCTTGTGGTCATGGCGATAAGCGTCATCGGTTGTGGCGGATCAAAAAGTCAGCCGGTCAGCCATACGACTGACGTCAAGGCAAAAGAGACCGTCGGAGAAAAGTGTCGCAACAGGCTTTCCGCGGCGATTCGGAGATTTGAACCTGAAGGTTTTGCGCTGCAGGCAAACCCCGAACGGACCGTCAGTGGCCTGAACTCGTGGATTAAGTCGTGTGGCGCTGACGCAATGCGCGAAATGAAGCTGGACGAAGCGGCATTGCAGATGCTTGACGCGAACGCTCAGCGATTTGCATCGGCGGGGATCTATACTGCCAGCGACGCGGCCTATATTCGTGACTGCTGGGTGTTGAGGGAACTGACGCGATCCATTGTTGAACGCACTGCCGAGTCCGGCGACGTCGACCGGACAGAAGCACAGGTCCTTGCCATCTTCGACTGGATTGTGCGCAACATCAGTCTGCAACCGCTGGACGAGGAACGAGTCACACTGGGACTGTTTGACGTAATGCTGACGGGCCGCGGAACGGCCGAGGACAGAGCATGGGTTTTCGCCGAAGCATTGCGTCAGCAGCGGGTCGATGCGGTCATCGTGACGACGGACAGCGAACCGACGACGGGTGGGCAACTTGCGTCGGCCCAATGGATCATCGCCGTCATACTGAACAATCGCGGGCTTCTGTTCGATGTCGTATCAGGTCTGCCGATAACCGATGGTGAAATGCCCGATTTACTGAATACAAAAACAGCCACGTTGCAAACATTATCAACGCATGAGCGGTGGAAGGATTCGTCGGTCCGGCTGGTAGCGCAGACTGCGGCCTTTGCTCCACGAATGCTGCTGCTTCAGGAACAGCTTTCCGCGACCGACGCAGCGATTCTGTATGAGGAACTGACGGGCGGCGTTTCGGAAATCCTGCCTCTGGTTGATCGAATCGTCGCTGCCGGCAGTGGCACGTGGACGCCAGGCAACATTTCGATCTGGAACTACCCGGAAAATCGGACGACCGCCTCTCTGTCACGCACAGAAGACGAACAAAAGCAGTACGCGACACTCATGCGGCCGTTTGACGCTCCGTTCGAACGCACGGACTACCTGGCAGAAAGCACGGAGGAAATGACGACCGTTCCTGAAGCACTGCCTCCGGAGGAACGGCGACGTCTTGTTCAGGAACGTCTGATGAAGAATTTTGCAAAGATAATGGAATCCAGCGAAGACATGTTCGGCAAACCGTCTAAACGACTGCTGAAAGGACGAATTCAGCAGATCATGGGCGGTCTCGGCACAGGTGTGATCCAGCAACTTCAGCAGATACGCATCGCCAGTATGCAGGACTCTCTGCGCGTACGCGTACCCGATGAAGTTCAGAAAGAATTTGGTTTCCCTCCGGTGGTGGCCTTTCCATTCCCTGAGCTTATCCGCGAGGTTAATCAGAGTTCCATGGGGGACGCTATGTACTGGACCGCCATGTGCCAACTTGACAGAGGAGAAGCTGGTGCAGCCATCACGACTCTGGTGAATTACCGTCGACAGTATCCGGACGGTCGCTGGAAATTCGCATCAATGTCCAATCAGGCACTCGCATTGCTGGTTCAGGAACGCCATGAGGATGCCCGACAAATACTGCAGGACGCAGACATCGAAGAAAACCCGGAACGCGCGCGTGTTAAAGCGCTACTGCAGACGATTCCGATGCCGTGACGTCCTCCCCGACCGAGGACTGGTGCAGAGCTTGCGCTTGTAACAATCCAGAGCAGTATACTTATTGTCGTAAACGCTGTTGGCTCGCGGGCATTACAGAACGGCTGTCGAAAACCGACTTTCGCGGCCACAAGTCAGCGTGAAACGCTGTCGGGAGCCTGGATCTCAAGCAGGGTCATGCTGGAGGACGGGATAAAGTCGGCCTGCCCCAGAGATGCCGGCAGCAGCAGCGTCTCTCCCTTTGCCAGAGCCAGCGTTCCGAATTTCGTTCTGACTTCCGTGTGGCCGTCGAGTACCATCACAATTCGAAAACGGTCGTCCAACTTCAATTCGAATGCCGTCACGCTGTGGTGTCGGTGGATGACGAAGTAATCGCAGCGAACGAGTTCCTCAAGCCGATAATCGGCGGTGACCTGTTCGGCGGGCACGATGGGATCCACGGGACCTCGATCGAAGTCAATGCAGGCCAGAGACTCTTCGACGTGGATTTCCCTCGGCTTGCCGTCCGCACCGACACGCCCCCAGTCATGCAGCCGAAAAGTCAGATTGCTCTGCTGCTGCACTTCCGCAAGGACAATCCCCGGCCCGATCGCATGCACGGTCTGAGCAGGCACATAAATACAGTCACCAGGAATCGCCGGAATTAAATGCAACGATTGTTCGATACTGCCGTCATTCAGTCGCTGCTGAAATTCGTCACGCGTCACGCCGTGCTTAAGACCGGCACAGATCATACTGTCCGGTTCCGCTGCCACGATAATCCACGCTTCCGTCTTTCCGTTTTCCTGTGGATTCCACGTTAGCGCCTGCGCGTCATTCGGATGAACCTGCAGTGACAGCCAGTCGTTGGCGTCAAGAAACTTGATCAGCAGCGGAAACTGAGCCATGTCCGACTGGCAACCCAGCAACTCGTGGCGATGTGAACCAATCAGCTCTCGCAACGTTTTTCCGGCAAACGTGCCGCTCGCCACAATGCTCTGTCCGCTGTCATGGTCAGCAACTTCCCAGCTCTCGGCATAGTCATCAGCCGCAGCGATCGGCTTATTGAGCAGACTACCCAGCTTTCGACCACCCCACCGGATCTGCTTCAGCAGCGGCGTAAACGATAATGGCTCCATCTTCTTTCCGTCTTTGTTGACCTGCTTATGTCGGGTAAGCGGTGCTGATTCCATCTTCCAGCCGATGAAGGTGCTCACCCGCTTTGCGTACCAGCAGAACCCCCTCGTCTTCGCGGTTGGCGAAAGATTCAATATCAATGGTCGCAGGATCACGGTACGCAAGATTGATCCGCTCGCAGACCTCACGAGGAATCTGTGACGCAACCGTCACTGTGACACGTGGTTTTTCAACCCCGTTGATGTATTCGCCACTGCCTCGCACATGAGTTGAATGTGCCAGAACGCCCCAGGGATGATCCTTGAATCTGTCCCATTGTTTCGTGAAATAGTCTCGCACGTGATACCCTACAGCCTCGATGGCTGTGCCATGAGTCACGGAGATACCCTTCATATGCGGAGCGTAAATGATCAACTCACCGCCATCTGCGACCACCGGTTCCAGCTTATACATGCATTTGCCGGCCACCCATAATTCGTCGTACATTTCCGGGGCGCAGGACAACACCTGTTTGTAGGGTTTTCGAAACCGTTTGATGTGCACTCTGCCAGAGAGTTCCGAAGCACCTTTCCATGCGTCTTCCGGAGTTCCGTGAAACAGGCCATACGGTGACGCATCTGGTGCAACCACGAATGCCAGACAACGCCGTTCAATCGGAATCAGCTTTGCCGCATGGTCGACCACTCGGCGAACAGCCGTATCCTGAACCCCAATGATGCCGACGTTGGTGATTAAGGCGCCCAGCCAATGAAAGAAATTCAACAACTGGGGACCGGAAACGCCGGGAAAGAAGTATTTATTGCCACCGCTGAACCCAACGACCTCGTGCGGAAACACAGGGCCAACGACAAGGGCGATGTCGTACTCGAGTACTCGCCTGTTGATCTGAACAGGCACCTCCTGCGAAAGCACACCATCAGCAATATTCCGCGTATCGGCCTCGCTCAGAGTGCCGATTGTGGCCAAAGCGTCTGGATTGTCCCATTCATGATTAAACAATCCCACGTCGTCGCAGGGATCATCATCGTCAATTCCCAGCATCGCACGAATTTTGACCTGCGGCATCGGAGGGTGCGTGCCTAACGCCACCAGCAGGTCCAGTTGGGGACAGACTGGCCCCAGCAATTTACGCAGCATCGGGAAAATCACCGGTAACGGTGCCGTGCGCGTGCTGTCGGGCACAATCAGAAGAACTTTCTTTCCCTCATAATCCCTGACAGGAAAGTTTTCGTCGATCCAGTGGACTATGCCGTCAGCATCAAGTGGAGTGAGCTCTGTCATTCAATAATTCATGGAAACACGGGTACGAAGTTACTTTCGAGCGCCGGATGCATGCGGCTGTGCAAGGATTTGCCTTCCGCGACTCAGCATGCCGAGGCATTCACCGCAGCCAAAATCGATAGTCACGCAAACAACTCCCGGCGGTGATATTCCGTCACCGCGCATGGCGACAGTGTAGCGATTACGAGGGAAAACGTACATTCCGACAATTCGCATCCGCAATGGTGAGGCATTTGACGTCAGATCGTGAAAACTCTGCAGCTGTTCTGGTAAAGAATGCCCGGCATGCGTTAACCTTCCAGGTCCGCCAAATTCCTGCATCGGCTTGAGTCACCCGTCTTTCCCGGACTCTCCCAGATCCCCAGCCCGGTCTTTGGTCCGTCGATGTTTTGTCAGCCTCTCCATTCACGAATACCCCGTGATCTTTCAATTGCTTCAAGGATTCCATGACTCTCGCGGAGCTTCTTCAAAACCGTTTTCGAGCTGATCTTCGACATCGTGGTGCTGCCTACATCGAAGCCGAACGTGTTTCACTGATACGTGTAACGGCGGATAATGTCTTTGGTGTTGTCGTGGACGGCGTTGAGTATCAGACTCAACTGCGATATCAGGAAAGTGATATTGCCCTGTTCTGCACGTGCGATCAATTCGCCAAAAGCAAAGCCTGCAAACACCTGTGGGCCACGGTCCTGACCGCAGACCTTGAGGGCTATATCAATCCGTCTATTCGGCCTGGTCGTCTGACACCGTTTGTTTCGCGCGATCTGACGGCGCCAATTCGTATTGATGACCTCACTCCCGGGTTCGATGCTGATGCCGAAGGGCCTAAGTCGCGAAGCGGCAGGTCAACGACACCAACGGTCCAGAGAGAGGTACGACTTCGTCCCTGGGAAGCAAAACTGGCGGGGCTGGAAGAGGAAATGTCCTTATCGACCAAAAGCGGCAAGAAGTCTCAGGGACAGGACCGCCAGATTTTTTATGAAATCGACCTTGAGGCCAGCCGAGAAGTAGAAACTCTTGTTCTGCAGGCTTCCCAGCGACAGCGCCGTTCCAGCGGTCAATGGGGCAAAGTGAAGCCGCTGAAGATTCGCCCTGGCGAGTTGACTGAGATTGAACATGAAGACGACCGCGTGTTTCTGTCGTATCTGGCTGGGGCCATTCCGGAGCGCAACAACTGGTCCACACAACAGGCCGAACTGCGCGCTGCCGCGCATCGATTTCACCTGCCCTACGAACTCGGCACCCTGATTCTTCCGGACATGTGCAGATCCGGCCGTCTCACGATTGGCGGAGTCGACGATACGGGAAAGCAGACGCTGGGCTGGGACGAAGATTCGCCGTGGGAACTGGCGGTTCGTGTAAAACGCAATTCCGACGGCAGTGGCTGGCTCGTCACCGGACAACTCATCCGAAACGACGAGACCATGGAACTGTCAGAGACGCCACTGGTCGTTCCCGGAGGCTTCGTGGTTACGTCTGACTCAATCGCTCGACTGCGCGACTTTGGAGCCGCCGAATGGATGAAACTGTTAGGGGGAGAAAAAAGTCTGACGATTCCAATGTCGGACCAGCATGACTTCGTGGATAAACTGCTTGACATTCCAGCCTTGCCGCGTCTGGAGCTTCCGAAAGAACTGCAGCTGGAAGAAGTCACAGCCGCGCCATCTCCATCGTTAAAGATTTTCACGCCCGCGATGTCACGGTGGCGCAACGATTCGCTGACCGCGGAGGTCATATTTGACTATATGGGTACTCCGGTCGCTGGCCGCAACGCTCGATGGGCCGTTGTTCAGCGGGAACATAATCGTTGCATCATCCGAGACCGCGCATTCGAAACTCAATGCTGGGACCGGCTGCGGGAGTTGGGCTTTCGAAAACGCCTGAACGGCTCGCAGACGAATGCAGACGTAGAGATTCCTCGTCGCGATCTCGGGCGAGCGGTACGTGAGCTTGTTGATAACGGCTGGGAAGTCTTTGCAGACGGCAGCCGAGTACGGCAGGCCGGTGCGATGAAGTTCCGCGTGGAATCCGACATTGACTGGTTCGGCGTGAATGCAGAAGTCGATTTTGAAGGCCGTTCGGTCACGTTTCCGGAATTACTGAAGGCCCTGGAACGTGGTGACACGACCGTTCGTCTGGATGATGGTTCTCTGGGAATTCTTCCCGAAGAATGGCTGGAGCAAATCGGCATCATCTCGGGGCTCGGCACGCTGGATGAGGAATCACTTCGTTTTTCAAATTCACAGGCCGCGCTTCTGGATGCGTTGCTGTCATCCCAGGAAGACGTTGAATTCGATGCTAAGTTCGAAGAAATGCGGGAACGATTCCGCAACTTCACAGGCATCGACAAGGTCGACGCACCCGGCGACTTCAAGGGAGAATTGCGTGACTATCAGCGTGACGGCCTGTCATGGATGACGTTCCTTCGTGATTTCAATTTCGGCGGATGCCTGGCTGACGACATGGGACTCGGCAAGACGGTGCAGTTCATCGCCATGCTGATGCAGCACCAGGGGTCCAGCAAAAAGAAGACGGCGCCGACACTGATCGTGGTGCCGCGTTCTCTGATCTTCAACTGGTATAACGAGTGTGAAAAGTTCGGTCCACGGCTGAAAGTACTGGACTACACCGGTATGGAGCGGGCCAATCTGCGTGATGATTTTGACAACAACGACGTCATCCTCTCCACGTACGGTACGGTCCGTCGGGATATCGGCATCCTGAAGGACATCGAATTCGAATATGTCGTTCTCGACGAAGCACAGACGATCAAGAATCCTTCGTCTCAGATTGCCCGGGCGTCGCGTTTGCTGAGAGCAAAGCATCGACTGGCTCTCAGCGGTACCCCCATTGAAAACAATGCGGGCGACCTGTGGTCAATCTTTGAGTTTCTGAATCCCGGCATGTTGGGGCGCAGTACCGCTTTTCGCAGTCATGTCTCAGACCCCGAAAGCGCCGACTCACGACAACTGGTTTCTCGCGGGCTGCGTCCGTTTATTCTTCGTCGCACAAAACAGCAGGTTGCGTCTGAGCTGCCGGATCGGCTGGAAGAAACAATCTACTGCGCCATGCAGGAAGATCAGCGGCGACTATATGACGAGCTTCGACTTCACTACCGCGATTCCCTGCTGGGGACCATTCAGGAACAGGGCATCGCCAAAAGCAAAATGCACGTTCTGGAAGCGTTGCTGCGACTGCGGCAGGCGGCGTGTCACCCGGCCCTGCTGAATCGAGGCGACGAAGAAGAGGCGTATGCCAAGCTTGAGTTTCTGATTCCGCACCTGACGGAACTGGTGGCCAAGAAGCATAAGTCGCTCGTGTTCTCTCAGTTCACCAGCATGCTGTCGATCGTCCGACAGCATCTTGATTCCGCCGGAATTGAGTACGAATACCTGGACGGGCAGACTCGTGACCGTCAGCAGCGCGTCGCCAACTTTCAGGAAAACGACGACTGCCGAGTATTCCTCATCAGCCTGAAAGCCGGCGGGCTGGGTTTGAACCTGACAGCGGCCGACTATGTCTTCCTGCTCGATCCGTGGTGGAATCCGGCCGTCGAAGCTCAGGCCATTGACCGTGCTCATCGAGTTGGCCAGACGAAAAACGTCTTCGCGTATCGCATGATCTGTCGCGACACGGTCGAAGAAAAGATCGCCGAACTTCAGAAGAAGAAACGCGATCTGGCCGATGCGATTCTCGACGGTGGCGACCAGAAAAGCATTCTTAAGGACCTGTCTGTCGAAGATCTGGAGTTGCTTCTGTCTTAGCATCAGTCGACCGTCGTGGTCAAATGTCGCCGCTCTGAATCCAATAGCCTGCTCCCACTGGCCCACCTGATTGGACAATGTCATCCCCGGAAGCGATATTTAACGCGGTGTGAGGGCACCGGGATATTGAACGCCACCGCGCAATCGGTTCGGCCTGACGCCGTTTCCGAGTGGAAGACGGAAGATACGGTACCGCCCCCGACATCCGCACATGAACGTCGGTTGTTCTCAGGCAGGACTCTCCCAGCTCAATGACTTTCGCCATCCAGAACATTCCTCTGGAACGTCTGGCCATCGCCCTGATCCCGGTGGGCATCGTTCTTCTGATTCTAAACGCATGGTCGCTGGGCGTACGCACGTCGCTGACTGCCATCGGCAGAATGCTGTTGCAACTGCTGGCGCTGGGATATCTGCTGGGATACATCTTCCAGACCGACACTTCGTGGATCGTGATCGGAATCCTGACCGTCATGCTGGTCGGAGCCAGCTGGATTTCGCTCAGAGTGTCCACACAGGGACGGCGCGAACTGCTGCCAACGGTGCTGCTGGCAATTCTGCTGGGCGGCGGATCGACATTGCTGATTATCACTCAGATCGTACTCGGCCTTGACCCGTGGTACGCACCGAGAATGATGATCCCCCTGGCCGGCATGATTTTCTCGAACTGCATGAATACGATCAGCCTTGCCATTGAACGATTCGAATCAGAAATCAGTCGCGGTGAATCCGGCCATGTTGCCCGACGCACGGCTCTGGAAGCAGCGTTGATACCAATCACCAATTCTCTGTTTGCAGTGGGACTCGTCTCAATCCCCGGCATGATGACTGGTCAGGTGCTTGCCCAGGAAGCCCCGTTGACCGCCGCCCGGTATCAGATCATGGTCATGTGTATGATGTTCGGTTCGTCGGGCCTGTCCGCGTCGATCTGTCTGACGCTGGTCGCTCGTCGAATTCCCGGCAATTCGGGGACGTAGTCCACCAGACGCTCAGCAGGATGTGCCAGCCCGGCGGCGGCGCACACGACAATGCAATTGCCTATGACATCGGAGATGCCGCTGTGGCCGGCGCAGAGGCAACCGCCCCCGAAGCGTTGGCAGGACTCAACGACGTATGCCGCGGTACTTATTCCACGAAAGCCACGTCTGTGATTGACGGACTCTGGCTGTGCAGATGCTCGACCGTCAGCAGGCCAGCACCTGTGTTGTTGTGATACATGCCAGGAACGTCATTAACGAAGACAAACAGTTCGCCAGACGTCATCGCCGTGAAAGACCGTCCATCGTCAATCGGAAAGACTATGCCCAGGTGATTGCCGATCGCGCCACACAATCCGAAATATGGCAGATTTCGATCTTTCTTCCATGAAGACGCCAACCGCATCGGTATCGTTGCTGAATTTGTGATTCCGTTCGGTCCGGCGGAAAGGGCCCCGTCGTGCCAGTTCCATTCTTCAGCACAGTCCTGTTTACTGATCGAGATGCGATACGTCTGTCCGGCATGCAACTCAAAACCGGTTGCCAGGACGGTGCGTGCATCGAATTCGTATCTCCACACAGTGGCTGTCGCGCGAGTTCCGACACTCAATTCCGTTTCCGCTCGCTTAATGGTCATTCGAACCAGCACATCCTCCAATGACAGCCAGAGCGGGTAGCCCCGCCCACATTTGAGTGCATCCCGGCGAACCAGACCTGCTGAACATTCCTCGTTTCCCAGGCCAGACCGTCTCGCTGCCTTTCCGTCAGAGACTCACGTTCTACGTCGCTGGCAGCCTTGCGCATTCCTGTAGACCGGTCAAATTCCAGCCATAGTTGCGGATAAAACGTTTGCCGCTTGTCGTCGACGGACACCGCATGGAAAGCGTTGCGAATCTGGGGATGCAGGTCATCGTCTTCCCATTGTTTCCATGCTCCCGGCTGATCTTCGTTGCTGTTCGGACGATGAAAATTCAGCAACGAAAATCGAGCCCAGCGCATAAACCGCACGCTGGTGACCTGTCGCCAGCACCAGAACAGTGCCTGAGTCACATTGCGGAACGGCAGACCGACGGCGGCCACAGTATCCCACACGCCGATGAATTCGATAGGGTAACGTCCAGGCTGTTTATTCTGCACCTGCGATGCGTCATCCGTTTTGCCGCGAGTCCTTCCATACTTGAGACGAAATTTTTCGTCGTCTCCCACGTGTGGAAACTTGTACGCATCGACGGCCTTGTGAGCCAGCTCATGAATTCTTTCCGGCGTGTGCAGATGTCCGTTGTCGTCACGTCGATCCGCGATACCGCATCGATACAGAATGTAAGCCAGCGTCCGAATAGTGAAGGCGCCACGGCTGAAACCGAACAGGTAGACACGATCGCCCGGCTAAAATATCTGAATCACACGCGAATACAGAGTATCCAGATCTTTGGTGATTCCGTAACTGAACACCAGCCCTACGATCGACATCGGCCGAAATTTCTCTGTGCCGACTCCATCCTGATAGATGACGACCTGATCGGTGCCATTTTCCGCCTTCGCGGCCACGGCCTGACGAATCCGCCAGGCATTCGTACCGCTGAAACGCCCGCCGTCATTGCCGGTTCCGTCAGAACAAACGATTATGTTTTTATGGCTTCCGGTCGTTTCAGAATTTGGTGTGCTGTTCGCAGCGCCGGCGCTGCTGCTCGCGGTGGCGGTAGTCATGGTGCTGATCACTGTGTTGAGTCATGGTGCTGAATTCCGAACGTTTGCTGCAACATTCTTCTGTGTGATCGACAAGGACTGCGAAACCCCGCCACAGACCGAATCACTCATGTGAAGTCAGCGACGCAGAACAAAGCTTCTCAGATGTCAAATCTCTGGAATTTGGCGGCTTGTTTGCCTCAAACGGCAGCGTCAGGAGCGGCGCAGCACGGGGCGGGCGGCGACAGTCGTGGCAGAAAATAAATACTGCGGAACTCGACGTATTTTCAGACACCTCACCGAGAGCAGCTCGGGAACTCAGAGGTTGTGACATCCGGCCGGTGACGTTTCACGCCCGGGAATCACCACTTGCGGATCTCGAGTTCCAGCTCGACGCCGAATTTCTCGGCAACTGCAACCTTGACCTTATCGATCAGTGATTCCACGTCTGCACTGGTGGCATTAGTACCAGTCACGACAAAGTTGGCGTGGCGATCACTGATTCGGGCATCCCCCACCGCAAGATCTTTCAGGCCACACTGTTCAATCAGTGCACCGGCACTGAGTCCACGAGGGTTTCGAAAGATACAGCCAGCCGATTGGTCCGCCAGGGGTTGGGTTGACCTTTTCATGATCCAGAACTTCTTCATCCGCACAGTCAGGTCGTCCGAGTCATCAGGACGAAGTTGCAGAGTCACAGACAGAACGGCCAGATCAGTGATATTGCTGGATCTATAGGTGAAGGCCAGCTCATCCCCCGCTCGCTCGACGACCTCACCATCATGGGTCACGACCTCGACCTTGCGAACGAATTCGCCGATATCCGCATGGCGTCCGCCTGCATTTCCGACAACGGCACCACCAACAGTGCCCGGGATTCCCACCAGGTTTTCCAGGCCCGCCAGCCCTGCTCGGACAGATTCCGAAACCACGTGCGACAACAATGTGCCCCCTCCAGCCGTCACGGTATCTCCGCTCACCGTCACCTCAGAAAGCAACGGTTCAACGATTCGAATCACGGCACCGGAAACAACGCCATCACGAACCAGCAGGTTGGAACCGCCACCGAATACACGAACGGGAATCGATGCAGCGACACACGCGCGGACAAGCGATAACAACTGGTCCCGCGACGACGGTGTGTAAAACCGCTCCGCCTTGCCTCCGAGCTTCAGCCAGGTGTGTTGTGCCAGTGATTCATCAGGCGACAGAATGTCGTTGAAGCCGTCGAGTGAGTTGGTCATGGATAAGATTGGTCCTGCCGGCTCCCATAGTGAGAATTACGTCGTGGGGTCTACCGGAATGGTCTATTCTTGGGACAACCTGGTCAAGATTGGCGAACAGGAAAGCTTTAACAGCCTTGTGATTCAGTTCTCGCACCAATTCGCCACTCAGACGGCAACACTCAAGGTGAGTCACCTGTTCACGAGCGGGAAAGACGGGCAGCAGCAGGACTTCGTCGGCCAAGGTCAGCGCCCGAATAAAGTCCTGAAACAACGACCGCGTTCGTATAATCTGATGTGGTTCGAAAACCGCAAGTATTCTGGACTGCGGAAAAACTGTGCGAGCGGTCGTCAAAGTCGCAGTGATGGCCGTGGGATGGTGAGCATAATCGTCAATCAACGTCATGTTCTGATAGCGCCCACGTAATTCAAAGCGTCGTTGAATGCCCGGAAAGCGGCTTAGTGCCTCTGCAGCAACGTTGATGTCGACTCCATATTCTGCAGCGGCGGCCATTGCGGCCAAGGCGTTTTCGACATTGTGTTCACCGACAGTGGACAACTCCACGTCAATTGACCGCTCAGCGGGACCCAGCAGGTGAAAATATGTTCGCCAGCCGCGGCACTGGATGTCTGTGGCGAACCAATCAGCTGTCCTGTCCTTCAAGCTAAACGTGGTGGTTCTGCAGTCGGCTACATCTGCAATCAGGGCCGTTCGCCGACACTCTTTGCGGTATACCAAACAGCCACCAGGACGAATCGCGGCAGCAAACTGCTGGAAAGCAGCATCTTCGGAGCTTGCATTCGGGTAGCAGTCGAAATGATCCCGTTCGATGCCTGTGATCACACCTGTGTGAGGGATGAAATGCCGGAATGACGACTGATACTCGCAACTTTCCAGGACGACCGGGCGATGGTTTGCTGTTCGACCTGAGCATTCAAATCCAGCTTGTGCAGCACCTACAAAAAAACCAGGCGATAGACCGGCAGCTTCCAGAATCCAAGCCAGCATGGCAGACGTGGTGCTTTTGCCATGACTACCGGCGACGCACAGCTGATCGTGGCTGGCGAAAATCTCCGCCAGGCACTCATGCAGCGACATCACCGGAACGCCTTCACGAACCAGTTGTTTCACGATGGGCGTGTCCATAGACACAGCCGGACTGATAACGCAGACATCAAACGGCCCGTTCGTCAGTGCTGCTCCCGACCATGGCAGCAGACGAATCTGAACGTCAGACTGCCGGACCGGCAGTGAAAATGGGGGCACTAGCGACTGATCCATCCCTGAAACCTGATATCCGGCACCAAGCAGGATCTCACCAAGAGCCGTCATACCCGCTCCCTGACAGCCAAGCAGAAGGTAGTTCGCGCGCGCAGAACCGGCGTTTGCGTGATCCTTCAGCGATGCCGGGAAGGCTGGCGTCATGCCGGGAGGTAATTCTCGGGTCAGGAAGCGTTCTATCTGATTGAAACTTATTGCAGATAACGACTTATCGCAATGTCAACGTAGCGATTCAGCCACTAAGTCTCAGGGAAACTGGTCCGTTCGTGCGGGATCACGAGGGCCAATCGACGTTTTCCGCTCGCTGCAGACTGGGAAAATATGGATTCCGTGTTAAAAATGAAGGATCAATGGCGAAGACTTTACCCTCAAATCGTCGTCAGATTACAGGAAACAGCCCCTCTGGACGGTGCTGACAAGACAAACGAATGGGGATGGCACCAGTATTCGGTACGGGAAAAATCAAAGAATCACCATCGTCAGTCCAGTATTCCTGTTTGACATCAAATCTGCGCCGGCCCGCAGTGGTCGTCGTAAAAGTGACATTTCTCGGTCGAACAAACCGTTCTTATCCATCATCGTCGTTGCGACATTTCTGTCGTGTTTTGTTCATTCGCGATTAAGGCATTGGAATGCAGAAATTCATCAAGAACGCACCATCGATCGTGGTTTCGCTGGTGGTGCATGTGGTCGTGCTGGTGGTGTTGATGTTGATTCCGCTGGCGATTCAGGGCGGAACGCCCGACATTCTGCTGGAATCCATCTTCTCTGAGGAACTGCCAAGGGAACAGATGGAGCAGCAGTTAGAGCTGGAAACAAAACCCGCCGAAACACTGAACGTCATCGCCGGTGGTACTCCGTCGACGGCCGTTGGCGCCGCCGCTCAACCTGCGTCCACGCCGGTCGACGTGCAGAAGGCCAAGGTTCTTGAAGAAGCCACGGTCGACGCCCCACGCGTCGAAACAATGCAGTTAAGTGACGAAGTCATGGCTGCGGAACTGGGTGAAGGCGAAATCACGGGCGAAGTTGGCGCTATGGTCGAAGGCTACGGAGATGCCATGGGCGTCATCACTCAGGAAATCATCCGCATAATGCGACAGCAGAAGGTAACCGTTGTCTGGATGTTCGACGAATCCGGAAGCCTTGAAGATGACCGCAGAGAGATTAAGGAAAACTACATGCGGGTCTACGATGAGCTGGGCATTGCCACAAAGCAGGACAAAGATCTCCGCCGGGGCAGTGAACAACTGCTCACTGTCGTCGGCAGTTATGGAAAGACAATTCACGAGTGGACTCCAAAACCCACAGGCGACCCGGAACTTGTGAAGGCCGCCATCGATAAAGTTCCGATTGACGAATCCGGTGAAGAGAATATGTGTCGTTCCATTGCGGCCATGATCAACAAGTACAAGGCCATGGCCATTCGCGGAAAACGCAAACTGGCCATTATCGTGGTGTCGGACGAATCCGGTGACGACGGCGATTATGTCGAAGAAGCCGTCGCCGCAGCACGAGCCGCCAAGTCCCCGATTTACGTGATGGGGCGTGAAAGCATGTTCGGCTACCCCTACGCAAGGCAGCGATGGACGTACGAAGATAAGGCCAAGAAGATCAAAGAGGACTTCTGGATCAGAATTCGTCGTGGCCCCGAAACTGCGTTTCCCGAATGTCTGCAGTGGGACGGCATTCACGGACGCTGGGATGCCCAGTCAGCCGGCTTCGGTCCTTACGAACAGGTCCGTATGTCGCGGGAAACAGGAGGCATCTTTTTTGTGCTTCCAGGCAATGAAAAGAATCTGGTGGGACGAGAGGCCAACGATAAGCGAAAATACGATTTTCTGGCACTGCGAGAATACACTCCGCTGCTGATGTCACGTCGCGAGTACGCAGGAGACCGTGCGACAAGTGAATTTCGCCAGACCCTGTGGAACGTAATCGTCCGACTGAATCCGACAGCGAATAAATTGCTGTTCGAAAAGCATGATGAAAGCCTCAACATTCGCAGCGAACACTATCCACTTGAACCACTTCCATTTAAGGAAGAAGCCGGACGACAGGTGCAGCGTGCGGCCAATGCCCTGCTGCTGGTCAATGAAGGTCTTGGCCTGCTTGAAAATGTGAAGACAATGCGTGCCCGCGAGGCGTCCCAGCGCTGGCGTGCCGGATACGACCTGGCCTATGCTCAACTTCATATCTTTCGGCTGCGTCTGTATCAGTTCCTGCTGTACATGGACTCTCACGCCAACAACATGCCGAAACCCGCCAACAAGAATGGAATCTCCAACGAATGGAACTTCTGGAGAAACAGAAAGACGTTGATTCCCAATGAGGATCAATTCCTGCGTCTGAAGGCCGCATTCAAACTGAATATGGAACGCGCGGAATATCTGGCCATGGTCACCGAGGAAGAAAAGAAGGCGATCGAACTTCTGAACGTCGTCATTAAGGATCACCCTGGCACACCGTGGGCACGACGTGCGCAGCGAGAGAAGAGCGACGGTTTTGGCTTCGTGATCGCCGATCGTCTTTGGGATCCGAAGGGTGTTCGCAGCACAATCAAACTGCCGAACCTGTAAGCCCGTGCCGGAAAAACGTTGCCTGACTGCGGATCATCGCTCTCATCGGGTTTGACGGATTACGCAACTGTGGAGAGGTACTGCCGGGGTCTTGGCGTCCCGGACGTTTCATGAACCGCGTGGCCTTCAGTTCCATGATGTTCCGAGCCTTCATCAGATCGCGTCAATGCTGCCGAAATGGAGCGTTGCGCAGGCAGATGTACAGCCCCCGATCCGCAAATTTCGGAGAATAACCCCGTCCTCGAGTTATGCTGACACCCTGAGAGTCCGAGACATTGCTGTGAATTCCCTCGGCGGCGTCAGGCAAAGGCCGGCCAGAGTTCGCAGTTTCGTTTTCTCCGCCACCGTCAATCTTCCCCCACTCAGGAGAGACCTGATGAACTCAAACACGCGCCGCACATTTCTGGCAGACGTTGGCAAAGGCATGTTGGTCGGCAGTCTCGGTTCATCGCTGGCTCTGGACCTGGGACTTTCCACCGCATTTGCGGAAGAGGAATCAACAAAGCTGAGTTTCGGCGCCATGGAGCCTCTGGTTTCCGCCATGCAGCAGACTCCCGTCGACAAACTGCAGGCGATGCTCGTGAATGAGTTGAAGTCCGGAACTGACTTAAAGACTCTGACCTCTGCGGCAGCACTGGCGAACGTCCGGTCCTTTGGAGGACAGGATTACACCGGGTTCCATACGTTCATGGCTCTCGCTCCTGCGTACGACATGAGCCATCAGCTACCTACCGATCTTAAGCCGCTGCCGGTGATGAAGGTGCTTTATCGCAATACCGCACGCATCCAGGAAACGGACAGTCACAACAATGAGGTGCTGCACACGGTACAGCCCACAACGTTATCAAAGGGTAGCCCGGGAGGGCCGCTGTTGCAGGCGGCAACACGCAGCGCTGATTATGACAAAGCTGAAGGGACTTTTGCCGCCATGGCACAGGGACCCGTCGGAGAAGCGTTCAATCATCTGCAGTATGCCATCCAGGATGAACTCAACGTACACCGCGTTGTCTTGTCATGGCGAGCGTGGGCGATGCTGGACATGGTGTGGGGCAGGAACACGCACACACGTTGCTGCGCCAGTCGGTGAGGTTCTGTGTCAAATCCGAAAAGGGCTGCATTGAAGCAAACCGCCAGCCGTCCAGGATTCGAACCGTTCTTCCGAAACTACTCGACCAATACAATCTGGTCGGCAGGAAACTCGGAACACGCAAAGTCGATGACGCATGGGTGGATGCATTGGCGCAAACGATTCTCCGCAGCGATGCAGAACAGGCTGCGGATGCCGCGGCCGCCGCTCTGGCAGAAGGATTCGAACCTGATGCCGTCGGCGAAGCCATTTCGCTGGCATCGAATGCTCTGGTTCTGCACGATCCCGGCCGAACTCAGGCACGTCCGGGTAAGCCAGTCGGCAGCGTGCACGGGGATTCGATCGGTGTTCATGCGTCGGATTCCGCCAACGCGTGGCGCAATATCGCTCGCGTCAGCAATCAGCGAAACGCCGTGGCCAGTATGGTCGTAGCGGCTTATCACACGGCCACCGGTCGCTACAACAGTAAGATCAACGAGGCGCCCTATCCATCGGATGAGCAGCTTGAACAGGTCACCTCGAAGAATCCCACCAGGTTACTTCAGGAGGCAGACGCGGCCATCCGTGAAAAAGATCAATTCCGTGCCGCCGCTGTCGTTCATCGTTACGGCCAGCTGGGACACGCCGCCCGCCCGGCGTTTGATCTGATGCTGGGCTACGCCACCAGCCAGGACGGAGCTCTGCACGCAGAGAAATACTACCGCACTGTGTCTGAGGACTATCGCACGACGCGTGAGGCATTTCGGTGGCGGCAAATGGTAGCACTTGCCCGCGTAACAGCCAGCGAAGCCGGTAATCCTTCACCGGGATATGAGGAAGCTTGTGGCCTGCTGAACGTCAGTACCTAATAGCAAGGCATATCTCTGCGAGAAACGCATTGGGACCGGCCAGCGCCGCCCAGTGCGTCGCGAACGGTCGCTCCAATACGGAATCAGACGTTTCTTATCAGCATATTTCCCGGCAGTCGGCGGATGAAGTGTTTCATCTCAAGAACAGTCAGCGTCGACAGCACTCGAGACATATCCAGCTGTGTCGTTCTCAAAACATTGTCCACCTGAACCGGAGACGTGCCGATCAGGCTCAGGATCTCCTGTTCCTGCGGGTTGAGACTCATTTCACGCGGATCATGAATCGTAGCGTGTGATGCCGAGGTTGCCGGACTGGCAAGCGGACCGAGCTCTCTAAGGATGTCGTCGACGTTGCGGACCAGTGTCACGCCGTCGCGGATCAGATCGTGACATCCCTCACTGGCCAGACTGTCCAGCTGGCCCGGGACAGCAAAGACTTCGCGGCCCTGCTCCAGCGCATGACGAGCGGTATGCAGGGCGCCGGAGTTGCGAGTCGCTTCGACGACGATCACCCCCAGACTCAACCCACTGATAATCCGATTACGTTGCGGAAACAGTCCCGGTCGGGGCTTCTGATCCAGCGGAAATTCACTGCCAAGAGCTCCGTTGTCCACAATCTCCATCGCCAGATCGGCGTGTTCCGGCGGATAGATTTCGCGCACACCGGTAGCCATCACCGCGATTGTCCGTCCGCCTGCGTTAAGCGCCCCACGATGTGCGGCTCCGTCAATTCCCCGCGCCAGTCCGCTCACGACAGTGAACCCGGCGCGGACAAGCGAACCAGCCAGCCGTTCAGCCTGGAGCCTGCCGTAGGTTGTACACCGACGAGCCCCAACGACAGCCACGGCCAGATCGTCCTGTAGTTTCAGCATGCCGCGACAATACAAAAGCTCCGGAGAATCATGGACGTATGCAAGACTCTGCGGATACGCCGATGTTCGTTTCTGCAGCAGATGAACTCCCAGCTCCTGACAACGTCGCAGAGTTTCGACGCCCGCGGCGCTATGCGACGTTGCAGCAATTCGATCTGCCAGTTGGGCCCCAATACCGGTCACCTGTTGTAACGTGGCTGCGGACTGTCTCAGAATCTGTTCGGCCGTGCCAAAATGCTGCAGAAGAGTGGCCTGCAGTAACGGACCGATTCCCGCGACCAGTGATAACGTCAGCGACGCACGCAGATCTGCGTTTTCACTGTCGCCTGAAGTGACCGGTTCGACTGCCGCCATTGTTACTGGTCATTTTAGTGCTGGTGCGTGTCACACAGACGGGTAATGGGGCCAGCAAAACCATCACAGATCGACGGTGGCGAAAGCCGCGAACCTTCAGTGGGTCACGAACTAACGCTGTCGCATGCCGCCGGAATAGTATGCCCCTAGTCTTATCTCAATATTACCCCCAGCTCCGACATCTGTCCAATCATCGACCGTCAGCTCAAAAATCGCAACACTGGCGGGCATCATTGCGAATGATTCCTGCGCCCACGACATGACCAGACTGGCGATACCGGGATTATGCCCAATCATCAGCAGCACATCATCGTCGTGAGCGGCAAGTTCAGATGCGACACCCGGGTAGATTGCCGGACCAGCAAGGTACAATGAATCGTTGGCTTCCGGAGCGGCGTTGGAACCACACGCTGACGCTACCAATTCCGCAGTTTCGACGGTCCTGACTGCGGAAGAACAGATAATGCGATCAATATTATATTCCGTCAGCAACTTTCCAGTCTGGCTGGCCAGCACACGTCCTGGTCCTGTCAATGGCCGTTCGTGATCCGACCATGCTAGGTTTTCGGACGAAGCATGTGAGTGCCGCATCAGGACCAGCGTTTTCATTCCTGCTCTGCCTCGTGCTTTTGAATTCGTTGTGAAATCTGTATGAATGCCGGACACGTCAGGACATTGCCGTCGCCAGCGGTGCAGCCATATTCCGGGAAATCCGACGACGTTGCAATGGCTACTTCCTGCCGCGAATTGTTGGAGCCAAAAATGCAGCTCCATGTGCCAGGACAGTCGACAGAAAGTGGCCTGTGCGAGTCTGCATGTCGCTGTCGGCGGCGACGCACCTGAGCATGGTCAGCGTGCCGTCGGCGAATTCTCTCTGCAGGTCCTCGAGGTGCTTTCTCATACGAAGGCGAAACTCTTCCAGCTCGGCCGCCGACAGATCTGTTCTCGACAGTGTTGTTTGGCCATCAGTTCTGATTCGTCGCAGCTGAGCCAACGTGGTCGACTGCGTACGAAACAGAAGTCCTCCTTCGAACGACCGACGCAGCAGCCCCTTGACATCGAACTGATAAAAGGGATCCTGCTCAAAATAAACGGTGAACGAGTTATCCCTCCGAAATCCAACAGTCACGATGCGCCATGCAGTTTCGTCTTCCGAATTGGTCTCACGCCTGAATTCAGCACGCGACACAAGTGCCGTGGCCTCGACCATTAAGTCTTCTTTGTCAGTTTCAACACGTGCCATTCAACAACCGATTGTCTAACGAGCATTTTCTTCGTCCGAATTTTGAGTCTGACAGCTTTGAACCAAACGTGCCACCCACTCTCGAACTCTTTCGTGAGACACGAATCGCGGTGTGAAGAGCCTGCCTGCCTGGATATAACGTGTCCGCAGCAAAATTTGGATTGCGGATACAATAATCACCGAGCCTCGGGCCTTGACGAAGGTCGGAAGTTGCCATTTTTTTAAGGCTCGCGGCAATCTTAAAAAATTCACTACCTCAAAACCCTGACAGCTCTCTTATACTGCCCCTCCCACCGCCCCTTTCCCACCAATGCTTACCAACATCTCATCCCCATGAATTCCGACGAATCTCCTGGTCGCCTCGCGGCGCTGACTCTGGCTGCAGTCATCTGTTTTGATCCCTCTTCCGTAATTGCTCAGGAAAGCGATACAGAGCAAAACAGGAACGCCAGGGCCGAGTTCTTCGAGACGAAGATTCGCCCGGTGTTGGTTGAGCATTGCTACAACTGTCATTCTGCCGACTCAAAGAATCTCAAGGGTGGACTGCTACTGGACACCCGTGAGGCGGCTCGCAGAGGCGGAGACTCAGGAGCGGCAGTCGTGCCAAAGGACGTGGACGGAAGTATGCTGGTCAGCGCCCTGCGATACGAGAGCTTTGAAATGCCGCCCACGGGCAAGCTGCCCGATGCGGTCATCAACGACTTCGTCAAGTGGATCGAAATGGGGGCGGACGATCCTCGCGACGGTGAACTGGCTGCAAAGTCCCAAATTGATTTCGAAGAGGCGCACAAACACTGGGCGTACCAGCCGATTTTGCAGCCAAAACCTCCAGCCGTCAAACAGTCAGACTGGCCCACAAATGCAATCGACCAGTTTGCGCTGGCAAAGATGGAAGAACATGGTCTGCATCCTGTTGACGGTGCTGCGAAGCGAGAACTCATTCGCAGAGCCACCTTCGACCTGACCGGACTGCCGCCGAAACCGGAGCACGTCGCCGAGTTTCTGCACGATGATTCCGCAACAGCGTTCGAAGCTGTCGTTGATCGACTGTTGAAGTCTCCGCATTATGGCGAACGATGGGGCCGACACTGGCTGGATGTGGCGCGTTATTCGGAAGACCAGGCACATACGTTTTCTGTCACGCAGAACACAAACGGCTTTCGTTACCGAGACTGGGTTGTAAACGCTTTCAACTCTGACATGCCGTACGACAAATTTGTGAAGCTGCAGATTGCCGGCGACCTGATCGGTCCTGACAGGAAGGACTCGTACGATCACCTGGTAGCGCTTGGATTCTTTGGACTGGGTGCTCAGTACTATAAGAACACAGACAAGGAACGTGCGGCAGCAGACGAACTGGATGACCGTGTCGACACACTGACGCGAGGTTTTCTGGGGCTGACGGTTTCCTGTGCTCGCTGCCACGACCACAAATTCGACCCGATTCCTACGCAGGATTATTACTCGCTGGCGGGAATCTTTCGCAGTTCCAAACTGCACAATGCTCCGCTGTGCGAAAAAGAAGACGTCCAGGCTTACAACGCTGGCCAGCAGAATGTCAAAAGCAGCGATGCCGCTCTGAAGAAATTCCTCGCTGAGGCAAAATCAACAGCGGCGGAAGCAAAGGTCGACGAGATCGCCCAGTACATGAAAACAGTCTGGACGCTTCAAAAGTCCGCAGCCGCCGGCGCCCCCGTAAAAACGTCTGAACTGAGCGAAAAGGCAGGCCTGAATGAGTTCCTGCTGAAACGCTGGAGCAACTTTCTGGATGCGAAACATCAGGGAAATAACAGTGCTCTCGATCCGTGGTTTGCTCTTGCCACGACTGAGGCTGCAGGCACAAACGTTGATGAAATTCCCGTTGCTGTGACGGATGTTGCAGCGGCGTTTCAGCAAAGAGTGCAGAGGTTACTGAACGTGCGAGATGGTGTCGCCACGACCAACCTTGTTGACGCAGATGATGACACGCCGCACGAGCCTGGCAGCCCTCGCTTTGTGACACCACTGGTCACAAAAGTCCGCCCCACAGCAGGAATCGACGTCGACATCACTAACGCCAAACAGCTGTTTCTAGTCGTTTCTGACGGGGGAAATGGCAAGAGCTGCGATCATGCGGACTGGCTCGCCCCCAAACTGGTGGGAGCGAACGGTGAGCTGAAGCTGACAGAAGTAAAATGGAAATCTCTGGAAGGATTTTCGGGAGGCAAAATCGACAAGAATTACCAGGGCCAGCCGCTTAGAGTGAGTGGAAAGACTTATCCCGGTGGCATTGGAGTCCACGCTCCCACCGTGATCGCCTATGACCTGCCGGAAGGCTATGAGCGATTCCAAGCAATCGGTGGTTTGGACAACAGTGGCTCGGATCAGGGCGGATGTGGTGAGCAGGCCAGCGTACAGTTCAGCGTTTACACGGAAAAACCGGTGGAAGGACCAATCGGTAAGGGCAATGACCTGCTGACAATTGTACTGGGTAAGGATGGCCCTCTGGCTGTCAGCGATGCTGACCTGGAACAATTTCTGACGGGAGACAAAAAGGAACAGTTGGTCAAACTGCAGCATGATTCGCAGGCAGCGAAAACGTCGGCACCTTCAATGTATCCGGTCGCTCATTCGTACATCGAATCCAGTAGCGCGGACATGCACGTGTTTGTTCGCGGCAACCCGGCTCGAAAACGGGAACTTGCACCGCGCCGATTTCTGCGAATTCTCGCGGGAGCTGACCGTGCTCATTTCAAGAACGGTAGCGGACGGTATGAACTGGCAGAAGCCATCGGCAGTCCTGACAATCCGCTGACTGCTCGAGTCATGGTGAATCGCATCTGGCAGCAGCATTTCGGTCGAGGAATCGTCGCCACGCCCAGCAACTTTGGCGCACTCGGCGATGCCCCCACACATCCGCGACTTCTCGACCACCTCGCGGCCCGCTTTATCGAAGCCGGCTGGTCGATCAAGACGCTGCATCGGGACATCATGCTGTCGTCGACTTATCAGCTGAGCACGACTTTCGACCCGGGCAACGCCGAGATCGACGCGGATAATCGCTTTCTGTGGCAGATGGGACGAAGACGCCTGAATGTCGAATCATGGCGAGATGCCCTGCTGGATGTTTCAGGCAAGCTGAATCCTACATTGGGGGGCCCCTCGACAGACCTTGCTGAAGCAGGCAACGATCGCCGAACGATTTACGCAAGAATCAGCCGCCATGAGCTCGACAGCCTGCTGCGTCTGTTCGACTTCCCTGATGCCAACATTACCAGTTCCAAACGCACTGAAACCACAGTACCGCAGCAACAGCTGTTTGTGCTGAACAGTCCATTCATGATCGAACAGGCGAAAGCCTTCGCTGCTCGGTTGCAGGACGAAGCGCCTGAGAACGACGAAGCCCGAATTCGACGGGCATTTCAGCTGGCGTATGCCAGACCACCCAGTGAACTCGAATCGAAAATCGGTCTGAGTTACCTGAACCGTGAGCAGGATCCTGCGAACAATCTGTCGCAGTGGCAGAGCTATGCTCAGGTACTACTTGGCAGTAATGAATTCATGTATCTGGATTAGTTGAATCGCAACGTCTGCGGCGCAACATTCACGCACAACAGACCTCTGAACCCAAAAATGAAGATCGACTCACCACCACTCGGCCTCAGTCGTCGCCAATCCTTACAACGAATGGGAACTGGCATCGGCATGCTGGGTCTGGCCGGCATACTTGCTCAGGACGGAATGCTGGCTGCTGCTTCTCCGTCGTCTGCCAGCCCCCTGGCGCCAAAGCCGGCCCACTTTGCACCGCGAGCAAAGCACATCATCCACCTGTTCATGAATGGCGGACCGTCACAGGTCGACACCTTCGATCCCAAGCCCGCTCTTGAAAAATATAATGGTCAGCGGCCGCCGGCCGCCAATCTCAGCACAGAACGCAAGACCGGCGGGCTGCTGATGTCACCGTTTAAGTTCAGAAAATACGGCCAGTCAGGAATTGAAGTCAGCGATCTGTTTCCCAACGTGGGAGCATGCATCGACGACATCTGTGTCAT
>JAQWLN010000234.1 GCA_029247265.1 Fuerstiella sp. | reverse complement strand
GTTTCGGTGTCACTCTCTGAGGCCGGGGTTGCGGATAAACGAGCCGCAGTAGCTGCCGTCCGACGTGGCGTGGAATCGGTCGGAGTCCCCGCCGACACGGTGCGGCTGGGTGGGCAGCCCGTGGTCAACGTGGCCTTGAATCAAGCAGTTGCGGATGCTGCGTGGAATCGCGATCAGCCTGCCTGGAATCTGCCTAAAAGTTCGCCAATCGTGCTTTCGGCATTGGTCAGTATCCTGCTGTCATTTGTCATGCTGCGAAGTTTTCGGCTGGCCATGCTGGTTCAGACGGTTTCTTTTCTGACGGTCATTATCGCCGTGGCGGTGGTTCCGCTGACGGGCACCAGCATGAACATGGTGCTGATCGTCATGCCCACTTTGTTGATTGTGCTCACGACGTCTGCGGCCATTCATCTTGCCAATTACTGGAAGCATTCGGGCGAATCGGATCCCGGTCGTTCCGTATTCCGCGCCGCAGAAACCGCATGGTTGCCGTGTGCCCTGGCCAGCGGAACCACGGCTATCGGACTTGCGTCGCTGTTGGCCAGCAACCTTGTCCCGGTTCGGGATTTTGGCATTTATTCGGCGATCGGTTGTGTTATCTCCTTTGTCATCGTGCTGTATGTGCTGCCGTCCCTGATGTTGTACTGGCCGAAACCTCCCCCGCCTGCCGCCGAACTCGAGACCGGACACTGGAACCAGTTCGGGTTATGGATCGCGCACCATCGTCATTTCGTTACCGCCATCTGTCTTGTCGCAACATTGGCGGCTGGATGGGGGCTATGTCACTTCGACACCGAAACGAAGGTGATTCGGTACTTTCCGACAGACTCACGACTGGTGAAAGACTACGTCTTTCTGGAGGACAAACTGTCCGGCGTTATTTCAATTGATACCATCGTCAAGTTTGATGAACAGGCTCGAAAGGACATGCCGTTCCTTAAGCGGGCGCGTCTGGTCATGGCTCTGCAGCAGGATGTTCGCGAACATCCTGAAATCAGCGGTGTGCTGTCGCTGGCGTCGTTTCTGGATCTGCGGGAAGCCAATACCGAAGGCCTGTCACGTCTGCAGCGGTTGAAGCTGAATGGGGCGAAAAGAGCTCTTGAGGGCAAGATTCACAAGCGAGTGACCGCCGAGGGTCGGGATGATGACGAGATTGCGTCTTTGTTAGCACTACCAGACTATTCCACGGATTGGGTCGAAGACGGGGACGAATTGCTGAATCGAAAGGGAGACGAAGTCTGGCGGGTGACAGCTCAGACATCGGCCCTTTCCAATGTCGATCTGGAAGTACTGACGTCCGACATCGATGCGATTGCCAAACGCCATCTGTCAAAGGTTGGCAGCCCCTACACAGGACACGTCGTCACAGGGCTGATTCCTGTTTTCCTGCGGACACAACAGGCCGTACTTGAGAGTTTGATTCGCAGCTTCGGAATGGCCTTCGTTGTTATTGCGGTTGTGATGATGGTGGTGCTGAGGAGTCCCACGGCCGGTTTGTTCACCATGCTCCCGAATCTGATGCCCGTTATTCTGGTATTCGGGTTGTTGTCCTGGATGCGTCTCAGGGTCGACATTGGCACAATGATTACGGCGTCGGTTGCCCTTGGTATCGCAGTTGACGGAACGCTGCATCTGTTGACATGGTTCCAGGAACTCGTGCGACGCGGGATGCCGTTGGATCGTGCTGTTGGTAAAGCGCTGGAACATTGTGGTCCGGCGATGTGGCAGACCAGTGCCGCCGTCGGGCTGGGTATGCTGACACTCTTGCCTGCAGACCTGCTTCTCGTCAGTCGCTTTGGCTGGATTATGGCTGCCTTGATATTTGCTGCCTTGGTGGCCGACGTTATTTTCCTGCCGGCGCTTCTGGGGGGACTGCTCGGGCGTCTGATTCAGCAGGCGAGTGGTGTGGACGCGTCACTCGAGGAAGAAGAGGCTCCGGCGGTCGGAATTTCAAAGGTTTCCGACGATCTGTCAGGCATTGCAACGAATTCGGGCAACGATGAAATGCCGATGCCGCCGTTGAAAGACGTCAGCTGAGCTGTTTGCCAGCCAGAAGTCTGCGGAAAATCGCAGCTTTCAAACGAATCGCCCCCTTGATCTATGGCAGATGGTTCCTACAGTCTGTCCTGTGCCTCTGCTTAGTTGAGTCGCTGTCTCCTTTGAACCGCCCGAGGTGTCCGATCTGAAATGGTGAATGAATACGTTGAGCCGCTGGGACTGCGGATTCTGATTCGGAAAGACGAAGCTCGTCAAGAGACCCGTGGTGGAATTGTCCTGCCTGATACCTCTGAGATACCCACTATCACAGGGCGTGTGGTTGAGATCAGCGTGCAGATCGATCGTGACGAAGACTTTCCCATTCGAAAATACGACAAGGTTCTGTTTCACCCCAAGAATTCCATTCCTGTGGATTTTGAGTCGGACAACCTGCTGTACGTAGTACCCGTCGAAGACATCGTCGCCGTGTTCCGAAAACCGCCGCAGGGAAGTTCCACGGTGGAATCGCTGTCGGACGTCAACGACGAAGACGAATAGCCAACGGCTCAGCACTTGAGTCAATCCTTTCGAGAAGTCTGAATGATTCGCCGGTTTCTGAATAACTACCTGTCGCGTCATCGAAATCGGACCAATCAGGGGCTGCACGTTGTCGGAGTGCCCCTGTCGTTTATTGTTGCTCCGGCGGCGGCAATTGCCGGTGCGGCGTGGTATTGTCACGTCGGCTGTTTCGTTATCGGTTACCTTTTGCAATTTGCCGGTCATGCCGTTGAGGGCAATGATGCTGGTGAGGTTGCCTTTGTGAAGAAGAAGCTTGGTCTGCCCTATAACGAGTATGCTTCAGACACGTCTTCTTCAAGTGATGCCGATTCGGCCGACGATACGATTTCGGCAGGCAGGTAACTGATGTGCCGTTCACATTGAACGCTGCAGTTGCCCCGCAGAACGCCGACGCGGCGTTCACAATTTAACGTTGAGACAAGGAAGTCTCGTGAATAACACTCGTTCCGGAATCTGCCACAGCTCACGCTGTGCGCCGCTGATCCTGCTGTTGGCAACATTGGCTTTGCCACTGGCCGCAGGCTGTTCGGCGAACAAGGCGAACGTTTGCGACTTACAGTACTGCGACGACATCTCCGGAGTGTCACACTATCGCGGTTACGGAAGCACTATCGAATATCCGTGCCTAGATTTTCCCACGCCATACTCAGTTTCGGTTAGCGATGAACCCCGAAGTCTGGCACGGCGTGTGGACGATGAACCTCGGGACTTCACACTGCAGGAGGCTATACAGACCGCCCTCGCGAATAATGAAGTCATCGAATCAGGTGGCAGTGGCGCCAAGGCGTCGCTTCGCGGGGCAGGTGGCGTATCAACCGTCTATGATCCGGGAATCCAACAGAGTGGAGTGCTGTTCGGGCGAGGGCGAGGCGTGGAAGCTGCGTTGGCCGATTTCGACACAACGTTCAACACTTCCATGCTCTGGGGGCGAAGTCGAACCTCAAATGTGGGCGCGGGGCGTGAAACGGGGGTCTTCACGTCAGGACTATCCAAGCGATTTGCCTCTGGTTCAACGTTGTCACTGGACCACAACTGGTACTACCTTACGCCGAGTCCCGCAACTTCGGGGCCATGGCCGTCAGCATACAGCGGCAATATCGGGGCGTCGTACCGGCATCCGTTGCTGGCGGCCAGCGGAGTCGAATTCACTCGCATTGCCGGCCCCGTTAATCGGGCTTTCGGGCCAATCACGGGCGTCAGTCAGGGGGTTCTGATCGCTCGCATCAGTGCTGATATTACATTGGCGGATTTTGAAGCTGCCGTTCGTAACGCCACCCTCGATGTCGAATACGCCTATTGGGACATGTACCTTGCCTATCGGAATTACGATACCTCTGTCGCGGCGCATCGGAGTGCCTTTACGACGTGGAGAAAATCTCAGGACCGATTTGAGGTTGGCCTTGGCGACCCGGAAGAAGAACTGCAGTCCCGCGACCAGCTTTATCAAACGAAATCCAGTGTCGAGACGTCATTAAACTCGCTCTACAAAGCCGAAATCGAGGTGCGTCGGCTCGTTGGTCTCCCCATGAACGACGGCACCGTCCTGCGTCCAATTGATGAACCGGCGGTAGCCGAGTTTATTCCGGACTGGCGAGGTAGCCTGACCGAAGGTTTGACTCATCGTGTTGAATTGCGAAGGCAAAAGTGGGCCATCAAGAGCCTGCAACTGCAACTGAAGGCCGCCCGAAGTCTGGTGAAACCACGGCTGGACTTCGTCACCAGCTACGACGTCAACGGAGTTGGCGACAGCCTGATCACGCAAAGCGGCGGCGGTAGCGGATTTGGATCATTGACGCACGATCACCTTGAGTCGTGGACCATGGGACTGGAGATGAGCGTTCCTCTCGGATTTCGTCTGGCTCGCAGCCAGGTCCGGAATCTCGAATTGCAATTGACTCGTGACATCGCGATTCTGGCCTCTCAGGAACGCAATATTGCCCATGACATTGCGACGGCAATTCAGGATGTGACATCCGGTTATGCCGCCGCCCAGTCCAACCGAAAACGGCTGGAGGCCGCAGCGAAACGCATACCGAAAGTGAGAGATAAAGTAAGGTTTGGAACGGCGACCGTGGACATGCTGCTGCGTGCTCAATCCAGTCTTGCTGATGCTGAGAATGCCTACTATCAACAACTGGTGGCCTACAATAAGGCGATTGCAGCATTAAGCCTTGCCAACGGTACGTCGCTAGACAGCTACGGAGTTTCTCTGGCTGAGGGCCCATGGTGCCCGGCCGCCTATGGCGATGCCATGTTACGGGCTAACGCCAGAACTCATGCCAAAGATGCCCCCAACCTGGTCACTGAACCGGCCGAGTTCGTTTCGCCCGGACCGACAGGGGCTGTCGATCTGTACCCGGCACGACCATCATTTTCCGATATGGAAACGATGCTGCCTCCGTTAACCGAAGACAAGGCGGCTGCTGCGGCGGTTCCCGGCGTGCCCTCTGTCGACGACCGTTGAGACGATTCGTGGAGTTGTCCTTGTGCGACGGCGGAAATTCTTAATCGCCAACGTCAAGACTTCTGATTTCTTCCGCGTTCAACTGGTTGGTGCGACGGTAATATTCGAAGCGTTTTCCGATCAGCTTATTGAACTTCCTGTCCAGACTCGTTCGGTGATTAACTGTCACTGCACCGCGACCCTCCGCCCGCAGAATGAATTGTTCTTTGGAATGGTCGTACGTGATGACGTCAGCTGTCCCTGAAATGGTTTGTGACTCCAGCCGGGAATTTTCTTTCGCTACGATCGCAAACGAGTCAGACTTCGAATCTGCCACGGGTACGGCGCTGATGGTCAGCTGTTCGGCACTCAGAATGCCGGCGCGTTCCGGTAGATGAGCCGTCGCAATTCGGTCGAAGTTGATTTTTTCATCTACCCTTCGTGCTGGTGAGACGACGGCTTCGACATGATGGGACAGGGTTGCTTCCTGCCGGTGGAGGTTTCCATCCACCGTGCCGATGAAATCGGCTTTCATGAATACGAAAGCCGTTTCGTGAGTCTGTGCAGGCGTGTTTGCTCGGGCTGTGGCTGGCGACGCCCCCTGTAGCTCACCGTTTCGATCAGGACTTACTGAACTCAGGAAGCCTCGCCCGATCGCGTTAAAGTCTCCGGTTCTGAGATTGACACTCAGGTCCGCGAATTCCGCATGGTGTCGAGCACTTGTCACGCCGTCAGTGAATTGATCAATGCTGACGACTACGTGACTGTGGCATTCAATGCGTTCGATCGGACCGGGAGCAGAATCGCCGTCGTTGCCGGCTTCAACCGCAACAAAACCTTCTTCCGCTGCCTGCTGCCCAAGAGTGATGTCACGATTGAAATACACGTCCAGCCCGGAACACGTCACTTCCATATGCTGAGCACTCGCATTGTTCATGATGACTCGGATATTGCCGACAAAATGAGCCTGGCGATTCTGAAACTCCATATGGTCACTCCAGAAAACGTCGATAGGAGTCGGTTCCGGCAATTGCTGTCCGTCGAATCCTTTGTCCGTAATAAAACGGATGCGGCCACTGCCGACGACTGCGGCCTGTTGCGACAGTTCCTCCAGATCAATTCGAGGGCCTTCGAGCGTTTCAGTCAGACGCGTGACTCGTGCAGGGTCACCGAAGAGCTGGACCTCGCGATTGTCGTTAAGCCCCTGCGCTGCGAAAAGCTGGTTGCCTGTCGCCGTGAAACCGTACTCTGCTTTTGCCCCTTGCCGGACAACCTTGACATCGCCCTTTAGCCAGAGGTTGTGAAACTCAAGCTCACGTTCGTCCGACTCCACGCTCAACTTTACAATTGCATCAAGTGTGTCGGACACGAAGGACACACGGTTGCCGGAAGTCGTGCTCTTCTTCTTCGTCAGCTGCAATGGATTCGTTTGCTCGTTTTGTGAAACGTTTTGAATAACTCTTTGCTGCGAATCGGCGCCCGCCGTGGCCGTGCCGGGCATCATCTCCTCAAACCGAACCGTGAGCTTGTTACGCAGCAATCCGTTGTTGTCGGGTGATGTCAGCACAACATTTTCGGTTGCTGTCAGAACCTCCGGTCTGATTCTGCCGAGGTTAAACTCGGAGTCGGAGTCGGAGTCGGAGTCGGAGTCGGAGTCGGAGTCGGAGTCGGAGTCGGGTTTTGATACCGATCTGATAATGCCGTCGCGATGTGGCGGGTGTGAATTTGCAGAGGACGAAGTGTCGGGGTGAGAGAGCGTCATCGCGATCGTGCGGGCCGATAGTTTCAGACCGGCATTCGGCTGAGCCACCGATGCACCTTCCGTTAATGTGACAACTCGGGTGACCCCGTCGGCTTCTTGCTGCAGGGTCATGGACTGCCGCCATGTGGCCGTGAAGCCGCCACGTCCATTCCGTGCGGTTGGCGATTCAGTAGTGTTTCGGCCAGTAGGACCAG
>JAQWLN010000220.1 GCA_029247265.1 Fuerstiella sp. | reverse complement strand
TGCGCTTCGAGCTGCCAATGTTTCTTTAACCGCCACTCGACGTTCCGTTCGTTTTCCTTCAGTGAGTAAGTACAGGTCATATAAATCAGCCAGCCACCGTGTTTCACGAGGGACGTCGAGTTCGCCAGAATTCGACGCTGTCGATTGGCGTTCATGTTAATCGTCGCTGGGTGAAAACAGCCGGGAGACTTCTTGCCTCTGGCGACGAGCGACTGACCGGAACAGGGAGCATCAACCAGCACAACGTCGGCGGTCTGTGGTCCGGTATCAGCCAGAACCCCCGTGTCAGCATTAATGACAACGGCAGGATACACATGGCAACGTTTCAGGTTTGAGATCAAGGCCGGAATGCGCTTCCCAATCACCTCGTTGCACCAAAGCTCCGCAGGCTTCATCGCCCGCCACGCCATGATCGATTTTCCTCCGGGAGACGTACAAACGTCAACAACGGTGTCCGTGTCACCAACGGCACACATGCCGACAGCCATAAATACGGATGAGGGATCGAGACAGTAAAAGGCTCCCTGTTCGTGCAGTTCGTGTCGGCCTGGGCGTTGTTCGAACGTGACCAGGTCGACATAGTCCGGCAACCAGTTCGGGCGTGGGAGCGGATCGAATACCGGTACTGCCGGGCGGTCGCGAATCCAGACGACAGCCACCGGGTAGCCCGCCGGTGCAGACAACGACTGCACAAACTGTTCGCGCAGTACCTGATCCGGAAACAGGCGTCTGGCCAGACGCTTCAGAGTGTTGGAAATTTCAGGTGGCTTCACTGCGGTCCACTTACAATCATTTACAGAGCGGTGAAGGCGATCATCGCCATCAGGGAAGCGATAATAACCAGAACGACCACGCCCCATGTCCTTCGCGCAGGCGTTGACGTGTCGCGATCACGGCCAGAAGCGCGTTCCTGAACTGTCGATTCGTCGTCGAAAAGTTCGTCAACGATCGATCGGCGGGCGAGTTGCTGGCCGTCTCGAGCGTCTACCATCTCGATGGAATCGCCTGCGACGTCCAGCAGCATTCGGCCAAGTCGGCCCTGGACATCACGGGGCGAAACCGTTGAGCTGCCAGTTTCCAGGTCCGCAATGAGTTCGTCCATGGCACGCATTTGTTCGGTCGTCGCAGAGACCTTGCCGCAATCGACAGCTCTCTGCACAGCCGCCTTCAGCAATCGCCCAAAATCGCGAAGGTCCTTCGTGGCATACTCCACGAAACTGACAGAATCTTCGCTACTGGCAAGCCACCTGTGCACTCCCAGATCCGCAACAACAACCCTGACGTCCGCAGACACGTATACAGCAGAAAGTGTCAGTGCTCCGTGGGTCAGTCCGCGGTTGTGGGCGTGTTGCAGAGTGGATGCAATCTGCCAGCCAACATCCGCCAGCTCGTCCCATAACAGAGCATCGTCCGCTTCGATTCGCTGACTCAGACTGATCCCGGTCAGCATCTCCGTGACGAAAAACAACTGTCCCCTGTTCTCACCCCAGAACAGCATCTCAGGTAAATTGTCGTGTGGGGCTTCGCTGAGAGTCGTCTGGTCTTTGCGAAAGGCCGCTCGGAAGCCGGTTAATGCAGACGTTTCGGCAGAAAAAAGGGTCAGCCTCACATCGGAACACGTTTCCGTGGTCCGCGCTCGCCACACAGTAACGCCGTCCGATCTGTCCTCAGACAGTTCCTCCAGCAATTCGAAAGCTGACAACGGCGTCTGGATCATGTAGTTACCGGGCCGCTTCCAGGCTGTAGTCGAACGTGATTGTCCGCTTGTCGAAGGCAACCTCTATGGCATGCTGCTGGTCTCGCAGTGTCGTGCTGTGCCATGACAGATTTCGTCCGAGATCCTGATCCTCATACAGCAATTTCCCCGACTCCACGTTGAAGATTCTCGCATTATACGCGCGAGGAATGAGTTGCTCCGACGGACGTTTCAACAGAATCAGCAGCGGACTGATCGTTGGCGAAGGACCTTTTGAGGGACGCAGGCTGCGCACCCATTCATGATCGATCTCCGCAGTCCATGCGCTGCCTCCGCTTTCGCGATTGATGGCATATACATGGCCGTTCACCTGAACTGACTCCGTCACCGGATTCTGCTCACCAAATTCCTGGTCAAGGCAGGAAGTCAGCACGAGCCAGTTGTCTCGGCCAGGCCGAAGATAAAGGTATTGAGATTTTACTGCAGCCGGCACCGACAAGTCAGACACCAACTGCTGTTTGATGACATCGAAAATCTTCAGCTGGTCCCCTCCGCAAAGCACGGCGACGTGCCCGTTCACAAGATTCGATGCCACAGAATCGGGGGGAAGGTCAGTCGCCCATGCAAGTCGATTCTCGGCGAGATCATACAACTCCAGCCCGGACTTCATGGCGCTCATGCGAAACAACACGCAGAACCGTCCGTACACGGATATACGAAACCTTTGCTGTTCTCCAGGTTCCAGCTGAAACGCCTGCACGGACGCATTCGAGTTCTCGTTGGCCTGAACCCACCAGTCAGGCAGGGGGTGAGAGGCAGACAATCTCCCGTCAACCGCGTCACGAACCTCGATTACCCCCGCAGACTCGCTCAGCAGTAGCAACGCATGATCGTCCGCTGCAATCGTGCAGTCACTCGACAGCCCATCCACTTTCCATTCCTGATGTCCGGTTAAACAATTGAGCATCACCATTTGCCGACCACTGTACAAAGGAATGCCGTATCGCGTAATTGGCCCCGCAGGAAACAGACCGCTGGGCTGAATGTCGTATTGTGTTGTACGTTGCCACGCCTGAGAAAAAACCTGAGAAGGCAGAGCGTTACCAACAATCGCAGCAATGTTCCGACTCCACAGGACTCTGGGAGGAACGTCATTCGTTGCCCCTGAACAATCAAGCATCATCAGCTGGGGGCCCAGTTTGACGGCGAGAAGATATCCATACGCGCACAGGTAATTGGCTGACAACTTATTGTACGTTCGTGTGGACCAACGATTCGTGAAGACTGGTTGTTCACCAGGATCAAACGCCCAGCGATGCCGCCCTTCCGCATCATACGCATGAATCAACGGTGCCGATTGTATTCCGGTCGCACTGGAATTCCTCAGAAAGTTCCAATTGGAAAACCCACCTGCAGGACCAAACAATGGGATACTGCTGCGGACGGAATCTGTTATTTTGTGAGGCGGCCCGCCAGCATGAGCTTCTGATTCAACAACAGCAGGAACTCCCCGCCAGGGAGTCGGCTGCGACAACTTGATCGCGTTCTTCAGCAGAGACTTCGCCGAATCAGACATCACGTAACCATGCGGCAGCCTGAAGCCAGAAACAACTGACGCGACAGATTTGTCACCCACAGGAAGGGCATTGCCGTCAGACACGTTCGGCACGACGGAACTCGCTACCCGATCGGTCTGCTGCAGCAGATCACGAATGTCCAGCCAGCGTTCATTGTTCGCCCACTCTGACAGCAATGCCTCGAGTGCCTGCTGTTGGCTGCCTGAGGCGGATTCTGAGTTGATGGCAGCCATCAACAGAAGATCGCGAACGGCGGCGGCGAAACCCGGCGGAAGGTCAAGCTGTCCGGAAATGACGGCTCGTTGCGCGATATCTGAGAATCCGCTGAGAATGCACATATCGACCCACCAGACTGACTCGTCCATCGACGATGATGCCTGAATTCGTTCCATGATCTGAGATTCAACGATGCGACGTACAGCCTGCCGGTCAGACATGGTGCGCAGCCCAAGGGCAGTTCGAATGGCCGCCGCCGGAACACGGTGACCTCGCTGCGTCAACGAACCGGCGGTGACATAGCGGTCACGTGCTGGTGCTGACTCCGTCAACATAGCGACAATCCGTTCCGCCAGCGTCTCGGCAGGCACATTGGGATCGTTTAGCTGACCACGCGATTCCAGCTCACGCAATCGGTCAAGAAAACGCTGAGCTTTATTGGCATGATTCCATTGTGCCGGCAGCGAGGCGACGTCACCGAGCGTCATTCCGACCATCATCTGGATAAGTCTGGTCAGTTGGTCATCCGCTGGTGACATTTCGGAGATCAACTGCCGCACTGCGGGCACCTGATCTGCTGACGCTGCATAATCCAGCCGCAGAGATTCCAACTGCGTGTCGATCAATAGCTGCCGAGACAGGCTCCGTTCGGCAGCGTTGAGCGAACTATCCACCTGAACGGCCTCCTTCAGCACTCTTACCGCAGAGGAGATATCACGTCTCAACAGGTGTTCCGTGGCGACAGTCGCTGCGGACGACGGATTGTCGCTATTTATTCCAAAACTGCGGACTTCCGAGACGGATTGAGAATACACGACTCCACCACTGGCCAGCAGGTTTCCCAGAGCCGCACCATCTTCCAGACGCTGCACCAGCAATATACGGCCCGCTACTGCATCCAGTGTAACGATCGCCGGTGCCGATGTCGGAATCTGAAGCAACAGGTTACTTTCTGTCGGCCTGCCACAAATCGTTCCTTCTTCAATCTGCGTCACCCAGTTCCGTCTTCCGGATTCGACATCAAGTGATTCCACAAAGTTTCTGCCGGTCAGCACGACAGCCCCGGCGCGAGCCATCGCAACCCGTCGCAGGCCCCCACGAGGCCGCGTCCAGAGCTCCTGGCCGGTCGACAGATCCAGACAGATCAATCGGTCCGAATCACGGGGCGTCAGCAGCACTCGTCCATCGGTAATCCGTGGAAGTGCATCCCGCCAGCTTTCGAACAGGTCATACGCACTCGACTGCCGTGAATCAAAGGCATTTCCGACAACGGGACGACCTGGCCCCAACTCGTGCTCTGCGACGTTGGACGGATACCGATAGATCCACCGAACGGAATGGTCCTCCGCAGAAACCGCAATAACTCGTTCATCACAGGTGCTGCAGATCAGCAAACCCCGACTGTAAGACGGAATCAAACCTGCATATTTCCGCACCGGATGATCTCGAAGAGGATGACGGGGCGTCGACAACAACTGCGAGCGTACCGGCCGCATATCGAATTCGCCACCTGGCCCGCGCTCATCCGTCGCCTTCAGTTGCAGCAGAAAAATGCCCTGATCGTTCTCCGACATAACATAGATCCGATCTCCCATTACCAGCGGCGCACCAAGAAAATACATCCCGGCCAGGGGCGCAACTTTACCGCTGCCGTTGCCGGCACCGATTGCCCCGCCGGCGAGGCCACCAAGACTACCGTCCCGCGTCAGGTCGTAGGCTCGCAACCAGTTGAATGGAGACGCCGGAGGAATGGGGTGATCGTCCAGGTCCACCTGCATCGTCTCGGCCGACGCGTCCTCCACGGCAAACACCATGGTTCCGTCAGTCGTCAGCTGCCCGCCGACGTTCGCGCGGAACCAATGCTGAAACAACGACGGACTCACGAGCCTATGCACACGCGACGCATCGTCCGGTTCCATGCGCTGCTGAAGTGAAAGAGCCTTCTTGAGCTGTTTGTCGATCTTGAACGTTTCCCATTCAAATTCTCCCGTGACACGGTGCACGGCTCGAATATTGGCAAAACCTCGGTAGATCAGCAGGTCGCCAACCAGCAACGGAACAGCAACAGGCGTGACTGCATTTCCTGAGTGAAGCAGACCTTCCGAGAGTTCTGCCAACCGCTCGGTCAGAGGTTCCAGCAATGTTGCCAACCCCTCGTTTTCAACGTCCTGAAACGTAGAGTGCGACCAGCGAGGCTCCAGCACGGAAGGCCCCACGTCCTGAGACATGGTCCGCCGATAGTTGCCAAGAGGCTGGTGCCACCCCGAAACACGGGATGTCCCCTGAAAATGAGTTTCAAACCAGGTCGTGATGTCTGCCGTCGAGCCTGGCAGTTTAAGACTCCGGCCGTCTATCGTGACCTGCCGGGACGGATGTGTCTGCACAACCTCCGCAAGATAGTCGCGTGCTTCTTCGGGCAGTCCCGCCTTCCACCACAGAATCGCCAGACTCGCCAACTGTTCCTCCGACGTCTCATGTCGCAGACGCAGCAGCTTGCCGAACTGCAGAGCCGCCTGCAGGAACTCACCCCGGCTGATCCGCACCTGAACGACCGTCTCCATGGCTCGCTGTGCTGCCGTTGTAAATTGATACCGCAGAATTTCCGCAACGACGTCACTCAGATAACCTGTAACGAAAGCCTGTTGTATGGCCGCTTCAGCCGCCTGAGACACGTGTTCGCGATAAGTCCGTTGAAAAGCCTCCGGAGCCGTCTCGAACAACTCTTCCAATCGAGACCGAGCTCCAGCCCGAATCCGATGCTGCCCGGGGGCCAGCCGGTCTTCGACATCGGTGTTGATCGTCAACAACGGGTCTTCGTGGCGCATCGCCAGCTCCCACGCTCCATCAAACAGTTCGGCTGCCTGCAGATACTGCTCTTGTTCAAAAGCGTCTTTCGTCTGAAAGATCAACTGCAGAATTTTCCGACGATCCGGGTTCTGGTCGACATCGCCTGCGGGCTCGTCCGGCTGCGCAGTCGCAGAGACAGTGGTAAGCACTGTCACCAACAACCATTTAGTCACTTTTAAACATCGCATCACTGAATTCCTAGACCGCCAAACCGTCGCCACATTGTCGCAAACCAGCACTAATCCGTCCAATGCTCGATCTCAGAGAACACCACATCCAATAATCAGGTATTCCTCCGGCAACGTGTATTCCGCAATCAATTCAACCACACGTGAAAGGGCGATCTTTCGAGTCAATTGGAGGCCCCCAACGACGCGGACCACGGAGCGATCTTCGGGATGCAGGGTAGATGTGAATCCACAACCTGGCGTCTTTCCTCGGGAATTCACAGAGCGAGTTCTGCCGAATGAAACCAATCATCGTGTTCGACGCCAGTCGAACCTGCTGAGACCATGAAGCAACTCTGTCCCGGTCGCTCCTGATAGCCAAACCGCACATTGTTGAAGAACACGTCCCGCATGCCGACACAAACGGCATCGAGGGACTGGCAAAAAAAACCAATACCCCCGGCGAGATTCGAACTCACGACCTTCGGATTAGGAATCCTAATTCGGACCTCCTGAGATCTTCCGAGCAGCTTCCCAGCTATCTTCCAAATGGCTTAAAAGTACAGGCGAAGTCTCAAAACACAGGGGCTTTCGAACATCTTCTGGCCAGCTTCGATCTGGCTTCCCAATGTATCGACATACTGACCATTCTACTGACCATGCCTCTGGGAGGTGTTTTCCGATGTCTGTCGAAACTGACACTTCGAGAAAGCCACGGAGGCACCTTCGATGGATGATCCTTATCCACGGGACTGGATGCCGGTCCTGAAGACCAAACCTCTGTCCTTGCAGGAACTGGGCAACTGGTTCGATATCTCTCCCCGTCACATCGGCCCACTGCTCAGGAAGGTTGGTGCTGAGAGGATCGGAAGAAGATGGCGAGTCCCGGTACGAGAGATGCCGCCTGAATACCTGCTGGATGTCGGCCTGGTGATTCCGTCCAAGGCAACGCCTGACGTTGACGGACATTTGCGTATCGATGCCAGAAGCACTCTGCCGTCTGCTTAATGCTCACGATAGATTCGTGACATGGAAATCAGATTGCTCAATCCGACCAGCCTCGCAGTCCGCATGGGACTCACCCGTCGTGAGATCCTCTTGTTGATCAAGTCCGGCGCGTTTCCTGTAGTCCGCATGCCAAACGGAGAGGCTCGCGTTGATCCGACAGACGTGGCTGCATGGATTGCCTCACAGAAGAAAACGGAGGGGAGATAATGCCGACAGCGCCAAAGACATTCGGCGGACGTACACCAGTCCGTGAACAGACATCGAGCGAACGCGGGTACGATCCGCGTGTTTGACATGCTCGTCGGATGGTGGCTGCGGTACTACAACTTACTCGACGATGCGTCCACGAAGCGTCTGATTGACGATGGTGGACGGAATCGCATGTCTGCAGCATGGTTCCATCATTGGATTTATCAGCGAATGGATCTGCCTGTTTACGACTTGTTAAAGAAGCTGTTTGAGGAAACAGTCTTCTCCCAGCACCTTCGTGTTGCACTCAATCGCTTTGATGGGGAAGTTCAACGACTGAGGTTTACGACGGGTGACGACGGGATCATTCCAAGCACAAGCGTAGGTGCCAAACTCGGAAGTTCTCCGGCACGCATGGCTGACCGGTTAAGGTCTTTCCTGGGACTTCTTCAAGATTTGGAGGTCATTGTTTGGGATGAGGGCCAGTCAATGACGTGCGGCCCAAACGCTGAGCGGTTGGAAAACATCAATCTGCGATGTACCTGATTAACACGTAGACTCGTGATGACACAGTCTGGCAATAATTCGTTTACGAAAGGCCAGCCTGTGAAGTCATCAAACCGAATCGCAATCCACGCCAGGGTCAGCACAGAACTGCAGACGTCTTCCAGTCAGCCCTATCGAGCGCCCCGAGACTTTGCGCCGTTTCAAGTGTCGGGTCTTCCTTCATTCGCCTAACAGCGACCATACATCGCCCCACGTCTTCCTTGCGCTGTTTGGTCCCGATCTTGAATGGCCCGCCGGTCAGACTCGAACTGTGGAGTCTGCGATCCGCAAGAACGGTCTGATCGTCGATGATCGGGATTCCCAGAAATCGGGCCCGGTTGTCGAACTGGAAGTCACCCGTGCAGAACTGATCGCCGAACCCGTTCAGCCGTCGGAAAAGACTCCGCGTCATCGTTCGAGTGGAGTTGACCAGACGTCCGAGGGGAACGGATTCGTAAACGGTCCCGGGTCTTACGATCGGTTCGCTCAGGAGTCTCTGCTGAAGTGTCTCGTCATTGAGTGACCCCGCGTCGAGGAAGTTCTCGGTCGCACTGCTGATCATTTCCGCATCGAAGTGCTGCAATGTCTGGATCTGTCGCCATAGTCGATCCGAATGACTGATGTCGTCAGCATCCTGAATGGCCATCCACTGGGAACGGAACTGACGAAAGACAGCATTCGTGATTCGATATG
>JAQWLN010000219.1 GCA_029247265.1 Fuerstiella sp. | reverse complement strand
GGCGGTCCGGGCGGGCAGAAGGTCAACAAGACTGAAAGCGCCGTGCGGATGACACATCTGCCGACGGGCATTGTTGTCAAGATTCAGGACGAAAAAAGCCAGCACAAGAATCGAGCAAAGGCGTTGCGCGTGCTGAAAAGTCGAGTGCTGGAGTTTGAACAGGATGCTGTCAATTCAGAACGGGCTGAGGCACGCCGCACGTTGGTCGGTACCGGCGACCGCAGCTCAAGAATTCGCACTTACAACTTTCCGCAGAATCGTGTCACGGACCATCGCTGTGGTCTGAGCATCCACAAACTGGACCGTATTGTGATTGGTGAAATGCAGGAGCTTGTTGACGGCCTGCTTGAATTTGATCGGCAGGAACGCCTGAAGGGCGATGGACCGTCCTGACACAGAGCGGTGTGCAATACTCAGCCCCGTTTTCGGTAGCTGAATGCGTTCGATAAGCGCCGTGCCGGGCGCTACATGGTGTCCAGGTCGTGGATTTGTTACAAGTTCCTACTGGCAGGCAATCTGACCGGCGATAGAACCTCCGATGAGCGACTCGACAGCCCCGACCGATGACGTGTGGACCGTGCAGCGAATCCTGCAATGGACCACCGACTTCCTGCGGCAGAAGGACGTGGAATCACCGCGACTCGAGGCAGAACTGCTGCTTGCCCACGCTCGAGACTGTCAGCGAATTCGGCTATATACAGACTTTGAGACACCGCTGAGTGACAAGGAGCGTGCACGAATGCGTGACTTCGTGACGAGGCGGGCCGGTCGTGAGCCGCTGGCCTATATCACCGGCCAAAAAGAATTTTACGGAAGAGACTTCTCGGTCGGGCGTGGTGTCCTGGTGCCACGTCCGGAAACTGAAACGCTGATTGATGTCTGCCTTGAGCAGATTCCAGCGGACCGACCGACGCGAGTCTGCGAAGTTGGTTTCGGCTCCGGCTGCATCGCTGTCACGCTGGCGAAACAGCGCCCAGTTCTTTCCGTGCTTGCTACTGATATATCCGTAGAGGCGTTGAGCTACGCTACGGAGAACGTCAGCAATCATGACGTTGATCGCCAGGTCACGCTATTTCAGGGAGACAGTTTCAGCCCTCTGCCGGCCGGTCAGTCTCAACGATTCGACGGCATTGTCAGCAACCCGCCATACATTCGTGAAGATGAGCTGGCATCGCTGTCCCCCGAAGTCGCGGTTCACGAGCCGCACATAGCATTGGTTTCCGGCGAAGATGGCCTGCATCTCGTTAGTCGCCTCATTACCGAAGCCCTGGACTGGCTGACAGAAGATGGATGGATTATCCTTGAAGTCGACCCGGCGCAGTGTGATCCAGTCACCCGATTATTCATTGAGGCGGGATTTGACAAGACTTCCATTCACAAAGATTTGAGCGGCAATGATCGAGTCGTTTTTGCAGCTCGAAAGTAAAGCAGACTTCAATGTGACACTGAGGTGGGGCAGTCAAAAGGATTGCAGCCCAAGGGGCCGACACCACTCCAAACGTGGTGCGACGTGGGTCAAACGTCACGCCGTCGTATCCTTCGAACCTGCCAGAAATCGGATACAATGTTATTCAGCTACTCCACAGAGGGATCTCAGCCATGGAAATCCTGATTGTAGACGGAGGAGGCCGGCTGCACGGCGACGTCCGCGTGGACGGTGCAAAAAATGCATCGCTGCCGATTATGGCGGCATCGATTCTTATCTCAGGTGATGCCTGCATCAACCGCGTGCCTGATCTCGTCGACGTGCAAACGATGTCTTTGCTGCTGCAGAGTCTTGGGGCGGACGTCAGCCGCAGTGAGGGCACCCTGCAGATCGATACACGCAGGGTCACGGGGCACCATGCGGATTATGAACTGGTCCGTCGCATGCGGGCCAGCGTTTGTGTTTTGGGTCCGCTTTTGGCAAGATTTGGTCGTGCGTCCGTGTCGTTGCCGGGGGGCTGCAATATCGGCCATCGCCCGATTGACCTTCATCTCAAGGGACTGACCGCTCTGGGTGCGGACCTTCGTATTGAGCGAGGCTACGTAGTCGCAGAATCAACGCAGCTTCGTGGGGCGGACGTTTTTCTGGGTGGCCCCAGCGGCAGCACCGTCACCGGCACATGCAACGTCATGACAGCGGCGTGTCTGGCAAAAGGTCGCACTGTCATTCGCGCTGCCGCCTGCGAACCGGAAGTCGCAGATCTCGGACGGTTTCTCAACGCCGCGGGCGCCTGCATCAGCGGACTCGGGAGCTCAACCATTGAGATTACCGGCGTGGAAGAATTGGCGTCAGTCACTCACACCGTCGTGCCAGACCGAATCGAAGCGGCAACATTTGCGATCGCAGCTGCCGCAACACGCGGAAGTATCTCCATCCACGACGTCCTTCCATCTCAGATGACCAGCGTACTGGACGCCCTTCGAGCCATCGGTGTCGACATTCAGGTGGCTCCGGATCGAGTTGATATTGCGACCTCGGGTGATCTCACAGGAGTTGAGCTGGCCGCTTTGCCGTTTCCCGGGATACCGACGGACACTCAAGCTCAGTTTATGGCGCTGCTGACCACAGTGCCGGGTGTGAGTGTCGTCACCGACCGCGTTTTTCCGGACAGGTTCATTCATGCCTCCGAACTCGTGCGTATGGGCGCCAGGATTCGCCGTGAAGGTGCCTCTGTGGTTATTGATGGTGGCGGTCAGCTGACCGGTACGAGCGTCATGGCGTCTGATTTGCGCGCCAGTGCGGCCCTGGTTGTTGCCGCACTGGCGGCGGATGGTGAATCGCAGATCCGACGGATCTACCATCTTGATCGCGGCTATGCGCATCTGGAGCAGAAGCTGACCCGACTTGGAGCGAAGGTGATTCGCAGATAGGATGATTGCCCCGCCCCAGGGCGGCCACATTACCTTCAAATGGACTCCGGCGCGAGGACTGATGTTGAGACGCACTTCGACGAGAGCACCTGACGAGATGGAATGGCCGCTGTGCTGCAGTCGATGCTGCGATCCGCATCCCGTTCTGTGTTCCAACATCGGTGAGAAAATCGAGCCTTCTTCAGGGCGATTGACAGGGGCCAGGCGTCGCTGGGCCGGCCATTGATTGATCAAGGTCCGTAAAAATCCAGCCGATTCGTTGGCAACTTGCGTCCCGCTGAGCTATAGCTGGCTTAGTGAAGGTTATTACTCCTGAGTGCGGGTGTGGTGACATGGGTCTGGGTGGAATATTCGCGTTCTATCTGCTCTCGCCGTTTTTTCTGCAATGAGTGTGCTATGTCTGCCGGTCTTCGAGGCAATCTATTGGTAGCGGCCAGCCACCTGCGCGACCCGAGCTTTTATCGATCTGTCGTATTGATGGTGGACCACAACGACGACAGCGCCATGGGACTTATCATTAACCGACCGGATTCCATCGCGTTAGATGAGGCCATCGATCAAGCTAAGAAATCAACGGTCGGCATGGGACCAGTTTATGCCGGCGGCCCAGTGGACACATCATCGCTCTTTATTCTCCATAGTTGCATTGATTTGGGACGTTCCGACGAAGAAATTGCGTCAGATATTTTCGTGACGGGCAGTCATGAATCATTCGATTCCATGATCAACAAGAATACCGATTGCCAACATGATTGCAGCTTCCGGGTCTACCGTGGATACGCTGGCTGGGGACCTGAACAACTGGAGGGCGAACTGGACCGAGGCGACTGGCGAATCATGCCCGCGGCAGCCGACATTGTCTTTAAAGACGAGCCGTATGAGATCTGGGAAGCGTGTACACGCTGGCTGCAAAAGAAGAACCGACTGTTGCCGCACGACGTGCCAGACGCCGAATGGAATTAGCGCAGCGTGCGTTCAGAAGAACGCACGACCGAAGAGCCCGGGAAGACAAATGCCGGTTGCGGCGTCTCACAGCATCCCTTCGACAGGAAATTCGGTTCCACCTGGAATACCACAGAACACATCGTCAATGCAGGCCAGGACCGTGCGTTCCCAGGAGCGGTCTTAAAAAGACTCGAACGCTTTTTCCGCGTTTACACGCACGAACATTCCTGGCCCGTCTGGAATCACCGATCGGCGTTCAACAGAAAACCAACAATGCCAATTGTCACATTGAATGACCCCCGGACCGGATCAACAGCAAACGTCGCCACTCACCTTGGCTTCAATTGTTTTGAGTTCATAGGCCAGCTTGGCGATGAGGCTGTGTCGGTCATTCATGCGGCGGATGGATTCGCGGGCGGCGACCATCCACCGAGCCACAGCGGGATCCCTTTGCTGTTCCCGTTCCCCAACCGGATACGTGGCGGACGATACTCGTGGGATGGCAAAGACTACGAATTACCTGAATCATTGGTGGGATACGAAGGAGCCGGGAATGCGATTCATGGCTTCTGCCTCGACCGCCCGTGGCGAGTGGTTGCCCAGACTGAATCGTCCGTAACCGGAGCGTTCCGTATCAGCCAAGACGCGCCGGAACGCCTGCCGCTGTGGCCCACGGACGGAGAAATTGAAATCTGTTACTCGCTTAACGACGCTTGTCTGCGAGGTGATATTACCGTCCGAAATCCCACTGACGTTCCACTGCCATGGGGATTCGGCAACCATTCGTATTTTCGCATTCCGCTGGCAGTTGACAGCAACGCCGGAGATTGCACGATTCATGCTCCGGTTGGCAAACATTGGGAATTGGACGACTGCCTGCCAACCGGACGTGTTCTGCACGAGGACGACGTGCTTTCGCTCAACGACGGCCCTGCGTTTGACAAACTGAAACTGGACGACGTTTACACGGGCGTACAAAGCGTTGATGGAGTGGTCGAATGCCGCATTGTGGACCCGCAGGCAGGGACTCAGATCGTGCAGAGGTGCGACGATTCCTTTCGTGAGATCGTCGCATTTACTCCTCCGTGGACGACTGCCGTGTGCCTTGAACCCTACACGTGCACCACAGATGCCATCAACCTGCAACAGCGGGGGGTTGACGCAGGCCTGAGGGTTCTGCCGCCCGGCGAAGTGTGGAAAGGCTGGATTGAAATCGCCGTCGAAAAAATAGCCCGTTGAACAGATCGGGCAAGCCAGAGTAGCACAACCTGATTCACGCGGCGACAAGCAGTGACAGCTCGTCAGCATTGACGGCCACTATGGAAATTCCGAAACGGTCTGCAACGCTGGCCACCTCCTCAGGTTCCAGAATGATGGTCATCCCCGCCTCAATGGCCAGCACCCGTCCTCCGGCTTGATGCATCGTCTTGATTGTTTCAACTCCGATGGTCGGAACATCGAAACGCATATCCTGCTGGGGCTTGGCCACCTTCACCACCGTAAATCCGGCTCGACGACACAACTCGCCTGCTCGACGAATGCATCTGTCTGTGCCTTCGAACGCCTCCCCCACAGCAATGACGGCCGTGTCGTTAACGACCACCGTCTGGCCAACCGCCAGACGCCCCATTTTACGAGCCAGATCCCAGCCGAACTGTATGTCGCGCCACTGTTTGGTGCTGGGTTTTCGAGTTGTCAGAAAGCCATGTTTTACGAGTAACTCCGGAACATACTGAAGGGCTGAATCGAAGCCAAATCCGTCTCGCTCGAACTCGCGAATGACGGCCAGCAAGATATTGTCATCTTTCTTGTTTTCGTTTGCATAACAAAACCACATATGCAGTGTACGCCAATCCGGTATCAGGCGCAACCAGCGAAACGGCTGATACAACACTGTCTTCTCAATCTTCCCCGCCATCACAATTCGGTCGACACCAGCACGCTTGAACAGCCGAATGGCTTTGCCGATCCGAGCCAGAGGCGCGACGCGAAAGTCGTCACAGACGTCTTCCAGTTCCGGTGACACCATCCCCGCAACGCCCAGACCAAATACAGAATGACCTGCGGCATTCGCAGCTCGCACAAACTCCACCGGAAACCGGCCACCTCCCGCCAGCAATCCCAAATGACAGTGGCTGGTCTGTTCAGACTCGACGCGCAAGTCTTGCGGGAAAGGAAGAAGATCGCGTTGGTCTTGAAGTACGCTCATTGTGAAAATGGCCGTTCCAACGAAATGTTCACGCCGCTTTTTCCTGGCCGCCAACTCGCGAATCTGCGGCCGATATCTGCCGGGCCATTTGCTCCTGCAGAATAGCGACTTGTTTCTGCAGATCCTTCACGGTTGACCGCATCTCCGGCAATCGCTTCAACGCCATTGTTTCCCTCGCATGTTGGTCCGCTGGGCGCGCCGGAATACCAAGATATTTTTGGCCTCCTGGCATGTCGCGGTGAATCCCCGTTTTGGCGCCCACGATCGCTCCGTCACCAAGATGAACGTGATCGGCAACGCCCGCCTGGCCAGCGCAGACGACGTACGCTCCAGTGCTGGAGGACCCGGCGATACCCGATTGGGACACCAACAGGTTGTGTTCCCCAATCTGGCAGTTATGAGCGATCATTACCTGATTGTCGATTCGTGTGCCTGTTCCTATGACGGTGGAGCCCATTTTTGCGCGATCGATCGTGGTGCACGCACCAATTTCGACGTCATCGCAAATGCGAACGTTGCCAGCATGCAGCAAACGGTCGTGTCGTCCATTCACAGTTCGATAACCAAAGCCCGCTGACCCGATCACACTTCCAGCGTCAATAGTGACGCGGTCACCAACAACGGTCTCGCGATACAGAACAGTGTTCGCCCCGATCCTGACGTCGTCGCCCACCGTACATCCGTCTCCAATTACGGCGCCTGGTTCAATCTCACAGCATTCACCAATAACTACGTCTTTGCCAACGGTGGCGAACGGGTGGATATTTGTCTTGGATCCAACTGATGCGGACGCAGCTACGACAGCCTGCGAAGATATCCCAACGGACCGCCGAGGTCGCGCGGGTAGAATCAATCCCACGATCTTTAGAAAGGCTACTTCGGGTTCGGACACAAGTAGAAAAGTGCGACCTGGATAATCGTCCAAATAGTCGCGGACTGTCTCCGGGGCAATAATCAGCAGGGCCTTTGATGCTGAGGCTCGCTTCAGATTTCTTTTGCAGCCTACAAACGCCAACTGTGTTGCGGTCGCTCGCTCGATAAAATCAGCTCCACTGACACTGCAGTCTGCGGTACCAATGATGGTCGCGTCCAGAATACGAGCGATTTCCTGTGCGTGCAGCGTGTTCACTATCCGTGTCCCAGTCATCCCAGCCTCCATGCCACGACGATTTCCGTCCGAATTACGGGCGACGATTACTCGAAGTCTTAATCAGTGTTTTACGGCACATCGGGGCAAGGCTGCAATACAAAATTCCGCAAACTTCTCGTTCGGGAAACTTGAAATTCTCCGTTTGATATATGTTTTCTTCGGCACTTTGCCCCCAAGTGGCTGAATGGCATTCGAATCCTGATACGTTTCATTCTCACTGTGTCGAATTGCGGCGATTCACTGGATACAATGCCTCGGTCCGTGATTCTGGCCGCACCTTAGCTGGTGCACTGTTCTGGCAGCAAAATTGCTCGTCACGGGAAACACGGCACATTCCTCTCAGGAATCCGGGCGCTAAGTTCGCCCAGTTGGTTTTCTGGTAGATTCGTAAACACGTTGCGGTCTCGCAGCCTCCTATCGTCCCTGAAATACCGCAGACTGGCTATTTTGATGTTTCCCGATGAACAGGAAAATGGAACCGTGCCGTCGAACGGTTCCATCGGGAACGTACAGACTGAATATGCGACGTTGTTTGAACCGCCTGGCGAGCTCACATTCCAGGCTGGCACAAAATTGGGGCCGACAACGGTTGCGTACGAGACCTACGGGAAACTCAACGAGCGACGTGACAACGCTGTCTTTGTCTGTCATGCACTGACGGGGGATGCTCATGCAGCAGGATTTCATGGCGGCGATGAAGACGAAAAACCAGGCTGGTGGGATGGATTTATCGGACCGGGGAAAGGCATTGACACCAACCGGTATTTTGTGATTTGTGCAAACGTGCTGGGTGGTTGCCAGGGGACGACCGGTCCGGGCAGCATCAATCCAGTCACCGGTGCGCGGTTCTGCCTTGAATTTCCGTTTCTGACCGTGTCGGACATCGTTTCTGCGCATTCGGAACTGGTGAGACATCTTGGCATCCGGCAATTGCTTGCTGTAATTGGGGGAAGCCTTGGCGGGATGCAGGTGCTGGACTGGGCTGTTCGATTTCCGGATCAGGTTCGCGGTGCCGTTGTTCTGGCATCGGCACCGAAGCTGGCTGCTCAGGGGATTGCGTTCAACGCCGTGGGGCGCCGAGCCATTTATGCTGATGCGGGATTCGCCGATGGGAAATATTACGATGCCGAGGGTCCTCGTTATGGGCTGTCACTTGCCCGGATGATTGCCCACATCACCTATCTCTCTGAGGATTCAATTGAATTAAAGTTCGGGCGGCGGCTGCAGGACGGTGACAGATTCGCCTTCGATATGCAAAAGGAAACGGAGTTTCAGATTGAAAGCTATCTGCACTATCAGGGAAAACGATTCGTGCAGCGTTTCGACGCCAACAGCTATCTGTACCTAACACGAGCGATGGACTACTTCGACCTGGCCGAAGGACATGATTCACTGGCCGACGCCCTTAAGAACGTCAAGGCACGCTTTCTGGTTGCGTCGTACGACACGGACTGGCTGTTTCCGACAGCACAAAGCAAGGAGCTTGTGTCAGCACTGTTGCAGGTAGGGAAACA
>JAQWLN010000039.1 GCA_029247265.1 Fuerstiella sp. | reverse complement strand
GAGGCGATCGCGATGTCTTGTCATGCTGTCGGAGTACACGAAGAATCACCCTCGCGATACTGCCTACGGTTTGGCGTTCGCAACGAGGGCCTCCAGTCAGGAATCAGCGTTAGATGCTGTACGTGACCGGATTGGCAGGCGGCCAATCAGAATTCCCAATGAATCCCGAGGTCAAGCGTGTGCTGATAGAAACTGTCTCGCGACACGTTGAGCGTCGGGAAGACACCGTCACGAGGGCGTGACAGCCAGGTGATCTGCTGACCAGGGTCCGCGACTTCACCAATCCACGTGAACGTCCAGCCTGCGCGGAATGTTGCGTACTCCAGCTGCGGCATGTCTCGCAGTACTGGAATTTTTTCGAACAGCGGGACTTCGGCTCGGAACGACTGTTCGAACATGGGAGACACGTGCGTGGTGGCGTTGCTGTCCGTAAAGGCGTTTTGGGTCAACTGGCCATTCGCTGTCGTGGTGTCGAACATGTCCGCAAGAACGGTTATTCCGTTCTCGAGGTCCGTTGTTAATGTGTCACCGATATTGTCGCCGGCAAGAGTGGCTTTTTCGTGATTGAACAGGGCACCGACTCGTGTCGACCCGTTAAGGGAAAGGCTGCCACGTTCACCAACGGTGTACTCGAATCCGATCTCAGGGCCACCCATGGTGCTGCGGACCTGACTGGACACGAATGACCGGACCAGTATCTCTTCATTAATGTTTGGTGTTCTGTCAGTAAAGTTGAGAGTCCCGTTTTCCTCAAGGTTGTCGATTACGAAATCGTCGTCGTCGTCCACTCCGTCGGGAAGGTCGGGCAGATAGTCCAGGCCTGAATCCACGCCTCGAAAATTCATCGATTCGCGAATACGGAAGAATCGACCACCGATGATTGGTCGAACCTGCAGTGAGTTGTCTTCATAGACCGGCGAAAATGAAATATGGGCACCACTGCCGTACGTTTCAATGGTTTGCTCCAGTACAAAATCCAGATCGAACAATTGTGGGAAACCATCTACGTCGATGCCGTTATGCATCGGGATGCTGCCGTACGGGTACAGGCTCCTGTCCAGAATGTCGTCAGTGCCACCGGCGACTCCGAATGTCTCAGCATTGGCGGCGTCAAACAGGCGAGCATTCAGGATTTGTGTTTCGAGAATCCGCCGTTCATTAACCTGCCTTAGATTTGTGGGAACATTCGGGTTGGCCACTCCACCAGTTGCTTCAAGGAATACGGCATCGGAAAAATGAGTCATTTGAACAAATTGTCTTCGCGTGGCTTCCACGATCGCTCTGGCATCATATGTCCCCGAGTCTACGCCATCGTATTTTGCGTTCCATGAAAACCCCCAGCCCGTTCGGTTTTCCATTCCACCGCTCAACCGAATGCCGTCGCGCCAGAACGGCGGAATGATCTGAGAATATTTCTCCTGATACTGCGGCAGAAACACGTTGTCCGGAAATCCAGGGGCGTTGTTGACGATGGAATCCTGCAGAAACGTCGCTGCCGTGGGATCCCCGAACAGGCCATTCATTTGTCGTGTCTTTGTGCGCGTGTAATCAATATTGAAGTAGAAGTCGTTCAGGCTTGCCCCTGGACCGAAGCCTCCCAGAGCTCGTTTGAACCACAGGCCGTCAGTATTTAAGTGCTGTTCGTACGCCTGGTCGAACGGTGAAATCGTGGGGTTCGCCTGAAACGATTGTGGCATCCCTTGAGCCGACATTGGTGAATAGCCCGGCTGGGGTCCGGCCATATATGCCGGGCCTGCAAAAGACGGAAAGTCCATCATCTGCTGTGCACTGCTGTCTGCTGACATCCCAACGGTCAGCAGCAAGGGCACTATGTTTTTCAGACGGTGCCAGTTCCGCATTGATCTATCCTTCAGAAGCCACGGTTCTTGTTGGCTTTTTGCGTCCCTTTGCGATCAATAATCTGCCATTACGTAACGACAGACCGAGCGCGTTGAGACGATCTTGTGGATAGTATCGGTCAGGCAATTTGTGAAACTGTAGGGATTGTTCCGGTAGTGCCGTTTTTTCCGTGTATGACGGATATGCGGAATTTGCCGGTCACCGAACCAGTTCAAGCACAGAATCGTACAGTCCGGGTGCCGCCGCCAGCAGGCTGGTCTTCTGCAGTGGCAGGTCGGAACCGCTGCAGGTTGTCACTTTCCCACCGGCTTCTTCAACCAGCAGGCGAGCGGCCGCGAAGTCCCATGGCGACAGTTGATATTCAAAAAAGGCGCCAAACTGCCCGGATGCCACCATCGCGAGGTCCAGGGAAGCCGTGCCGAAGCGTCTGATGCCGCGGATCTGCTGTTTGAACAGTCGATCGATGGCCGCCAGTGTCGCCTCCATCATCGCGCCTCGGTCATAGTAGAACCCGGTCCCAATCAGGACTTCGCTCAGAGTTGTCTGCGTCCCCACTTGCAGGGAAACATCGTTGTGGGTCGCCCCCTGTCCGCGTTCGGCCACATACCAATCCCGCCGCAGTGGATTAAAGATGACTCCGCACTGAGGAATTCCGTTGGCATAGTAAGCGACCGACACGGCAAAGTGTGGAATGCCGTACGCGAAGTTTGTCGTGCCGTCCAGAGGGTCGACGATCCAAAGGTGTTCTGTCTCTGCGTCGTCGGAATTCTCTTCTTCCCCCAGAATTCCGTGGTCCGGAAAATGTGACCGAATCACCTCGGCAATCGCCCGTTCTGCATTAATGTCAGCATCGGACACCAGTTCCACAGAGGCACCCTTGGTCCGAATGGACAGGCCGCTGAGAAAACAATCGGACAGGACCTCACCGGCAGCAAGTGCCGCTTCTTTTGCAACGTCAACGGTTTTCACAATGTTCATTCTGTTCTGAAAAGTTGGGGCGCAGGCAGACGGGGACAACGGACCCACCTTGCTGTGTGCATCACGCGAGAATACTGATGTCCCGCAACTGCTTCACTCTTCCGTAATCGGAGCCGGCTCGAAGTCGGATTCGTTCACCCACCCGGCTTTCACCTGCTGTCCGGCAGTGAATTTTTCGTAGAAGCCGTTGCCCTTCCGGTCTGCATACGGAAACTTTTCGAAGTACCCGGCGTCACCGAGGACTCGCGGGTCTTTCTGCTCCGTCAGCGTTGCCACCAGTTGTTCGCTCAGCTTTTCCTTCTCCAGAAGGAATATTGGGCTGTCTGCGAGGTTTCGCATGCAATAGGGGTCGTCCTGTACGAAGTACATTTCTTCCGCAGGCCGCTTGCCAAACGACATTTTCCAGTAGCCGGCTGTATCCGGACCGGTTCGCCGGGCATTCAGGATCTCCGTCTTTGTCGGGCTGCCGTCACAGTTCAGATATCCGGTTTCCGGGTTGCCGGCCGGCCAGCGAGACGTTTCGTAGTTCTTTACGTACAGCCAGCCGTCCCTGACGATTCCACGAACGGGATATCCCTGGTCATGCGGCCGTCCAATATCATGACGTTCCTTGCCGAACACGACAAAGTCTCGGTGCAACGGCTGTTTTTCGGTGGCCGGCGAATTGTGCTGTCGTGAGGTGAACAGCGGCAGCAGGCTCTTCCCCGGAGTCGCCGCCATTCCGGTGTCGTCCCAGTTCAGTCCTGCGGCTTCCATGATTGTGGGTGCGTAATCAATGAAACTTACAAATTCGTTGATCGTCCGCCCTGGCTCTGCGATCTGCTGAGGCCACATGATGGCCAAAGGAAGATGATTGCTCATTTCATATTCCTGGCCTTTGACGCGAGGAAACGGCATCCCGTTGTCCGCTGTCACAATTACCAGCGTGTTGTGCAACTGGCCACGTTTTTCGAGCGCTGTCAGCATCCGCACGAGGTGATCATCGAAGTGCTCGATCTCCAGGGCATAGTCCAGCATGTCGTTGCGAATGGTCTCATTGTCAGGCCAGAATGGTGGAACCTGATCGATGTCGTCGAGTGACTTGCCCCCTACGCTGACACCGGTGCCGTATTCGTATCGCCGATGCGGTTCTGTGCTGCCGTACCAAAAGCACCACGGATCCTGTTGGTCGTTGTCGTTGAGAAATGCGGAAAAGTTGCCTGCGTAGTCATTTCGGCTGATGGCCTTTGTTGGTGGCTGAGCCGTTTTGGAGTTGTATTTTCTGCCGGTCAGCTGCCGTGGTTGGCCGTCGGTATTCTTCGCGATTCCCGGAGCCCAGCCTTTTCCTGTGGAACCCACGTGGTAGCCGTTCCTGGCCAGGACTTCGACGTAGCTGGTGAATTGCCTCGGGAAGAACGGCCAGTGGTTACAGGCTTCTTCTAATTGCCATGTATTCCTTCCTGTCAGAATACAGGCTCGAGACGGAGCACACTTGGCATTCGGTGTGTATGCGTTGGCAAACAGCAGGCCATCATGGGCTACACGATCGAATCCGGGTGTGTTGACCCAGGAACAGCCGTAAGCACCCGCATGCATCCATGATTGATCATCGGAAATACAAAACAGGATATTTGGGCGCTTGTCGTCGGCTGCATTGATGGAGTAACCGTACAGCGACGCCGCACAAAGCAGAAGTACACGTAAAAACATTGAAAAATCCGATAATGAGCACGGGGACGACGATATTATGGTGACGAAACGTGTGTTGTTTCGCCAGCGAGCGACGCAAGGTCCTGTTGCGTTTGTTTTCGTTAGTCGTCTTCTCAATGTGCCGATATAAATCCGGCACTCTTGCAGAATTCCGTATCCCTGCTTATGTCGTTCCGAGCGTTAGCTCACATCCGCCGGCGGTCGGCACCGCCAAGTCGAAGAAGACGAAATGTTAGGTCCGTCGGATATTTATCATTTTTCCAAGTCGGGGATGGTTCCATCCACTGCCAGAAGATCTCGTTGGCGTGCCATGGCGCGAGGGATTATTCGGCGCAGTCAGCAGATGAATTCGCTGACGGACGAAGAGCTCACGGCGGCCGGTCGCAAGCTGCGCTGGGAAGCTAAAGCCGGCACGGCTCTGGACAAGCTGCTGCCTGAGGCCTACGCACTGGTCAGGCAGTCTTCACGCCGCGTATTGAACATGGAGCACTTTGAAGTGCAGGTCATGGGCGCGATCGCTTTGTTCGAAGGCCATATCGCTGAAATGCAGACGGGGGAAGGAAAGACACTGACAGCGACGATGCCTTCGTTCCTGCGAGCATTGCCGGGGCAGGGTAGTCATGTCATTACCGTCAACGACTACCTGGCAGAACGTGACTGTGACACCATGGGCCCGGTGCACAGAAAACTGGGACTGACTGTTGGTCGAATTCTGGAACCGATGGAACCGGATGAACGACGCGAGAACTACGCGATGGACGTTACGTATGGTACGTCCAAGGAAATGGGATTCGATTTTCTGCGGGACCGACTGCGGATGGGGGCGAGTCCGGAGGATGGGGGCCCGTCGCTGCGAAAGTTTGTGCGCACTCTGCGAGGTGGCGAGGAACCAGTACAGCGCGGCCATTATTTTGCGCTGATCGACGAAGCCGACAGTATTCTCATCGACGAAGCGCGAACACCGCTGATCATCGGCCTGACTCAGCCGAATGATCCCGGTACGGTGAATCTGTTCCGCTGGAGCAACCGCGCGACGTTTCAGCTGCAGCCACGCGAAGACTACGTGTACGAACCTGAGCGCCGTTCTGCATGGCTGACTGATGCGGGATGCCGCAAAGTGGTGCTGATGTCGAAACCATCGCTGATGAATTCGATGGATACAGAACGCATTTACACTCAAGTCGAAAAAGCACTCACGGCCAAACACGCGTTCGAAAAGGACCGCGACTACGTGATCGTTGACGAAAAAGTCATGATCGTCGACGAAGGCACCGGCCGTATCATGGATGGCCGCAAATGGCAGGATGGTTTGCATCAGGCCATCGAAGCCAAAGAACTTGTCCCCATCACGGCTGCCACTGGTGAAGCCGCTCGTATTACCGTTCAGAGTTTCTTTCGCAACTACACGAATCTGTGCGGGATGACGGGAACCGCAATTCCCGCACGGCGCGAACTGAAAAAGACGTACAAACTCAAGGTGACGCGGGTACCGACAAACAAACGGTGCGTCCGCAAAGGTCTGCCGGTGCGGACGTTCAAGGGACAGGAAGCCAAGCGAGTTGCCATCAGCGACGCGGTCGAAAAACTGATTAAAGCAGGACGGTCTGTGCTGGTTGGTACGCCTTCGGTAGAAGCATCCGAGGCTCTGGCGGCTGTGTTTACGGAACACGGAATTCAGTCGCAGATTCTGAACGCTCGCTACCATGAACAGGAAGCGGAGATCGTCAAGGAGGCCGGCCATGCGGGAAAGGTGACCATCGCCACGAACATGGCTGGTCGCGGGACCGACGTTATACTGGATGGCGACGTTCGTAAAGCTGGTGGGCTGCACGTCATCGCGACCGAGATGCACAGTTCCAAACGAATCGATCGTCAGCTGATCGGTCGCTGTGCTCGCCAGGGAGATCCTGGCTCGTATCAGTTCTTTCTGTCCATGGAAGACGAATTGCTCCGCTGTCGAGAACCTAAAGAAGTCAGAAGGAAAGAACGTCTGGCGATTGGTAACAAGGCCGGCGAGACCAGTCGGTCATGGCACCGCTACTTCAAGAAGATCCAGCGATTTCTGGAGAAGACTCACCGCAAACAACGCAAGAGTCTGCTGAAGCAGGAACGACATCGCCTTGAACAGTACGAAAATATGGGCCTGGACCCGTATCTGGAGCTGACCGAATCGTAGACTGTGGCGGGGTGGCCGGCGGCTGGACTGAGCCTGCGAAGGAAGCCCCGGCGTATCAGTCGATCTTTGCTTGAGCCTGGGCCGTTAACTCTCAACCCCACGCACGTCGGAAGAAACCAATCCAGTTGCCGTGCATGATTCCGGCGATGTCGTCGTCTGAGTAGTCTCGTTCACTCAGGATCTCGGCGATCTTCTGCAGGTCGGCAATGGTTTCCAGATCGTGAGGGCATTGTTCTTTACCGAAGCCACCGTCCAGATCGGAACCAATGCCGCAGTGCTTTGTTGTTCCTGCCAGCTGGCAAATATGATCGATGTGATCGACGGCGTCTGCCAGGCAGACAGTTTTCGGATCTGTTTTCCCTCGCACCCAGCCCGGGCGAATCATCCATGAATCCAGAGCCAGCCCGATGACCGCATCTCGTTGCACCAGGGTCTTGATCTGTTCGTCGGTCAGCTGTCGATCACCGGGCACCAGCGACCGGCTGTTGTGGTGACTGGCCAGGACCGGGCCCGTGTAGATGTCCAGCGCTTCCCGGAAACAGGCGTCCGACAGATGAGTCACATCCAGCAGCATGCCGACTCGATCCATTTCACGCAGCAGCTCCGGTCCTTTTTCCTTTAAGCCGCCTTCACTGCCCGTGCCGTGACCATAATCATCCGGACCGTAATGAGCCGGTCCCAGAATTCGCAGACCCATGTCGTACCAGCGTTCGATGTAGGATGGGTCGGGAACAGCCCAGCTGCCTTCCATGCTTAAAATAAAACCGACGGGTGCGCTGTCGGAGACTCCATCCTGCAGACTATCGACGTGACTATTCAGCGCCGTCAGGTCTGACAGCTCTGCCATTTGTCCGGCGTCACACATCGTGCGATACCATGCCAGCTGCCCCTGCATCGCCGCAAAGGCGGAAACACGCGACTGATAAAATGTGCGGGGTGCGTGTGAACGCTCAAATCTTGGCAGCAGAGTGGCAAAGACGATTCCGATACTGCCATCTCGCAGGGCCGGCAATGTCGTCGTGGCATCGCCGGGCACACAGCCTGGAAACTGCTGTTCAAAGTCACGTATGGCGGATACCGGCTGCAGCAGATCTCGATTCCATTCCAGGGCGTTCCATGCAAGGTCCAGGTGAGCGTCAAAAATCAGCATTGTGTTTTTCTACGAGAGGAGATGGTGGAGGGAAGGTAAACGATGGACTGTTGAGGCAGGAAGAGTTCACACAGTGGAGTTGGCTGATGAGTCGGCGGGGCCGGAGGTTTGCAGAGCGGCGACGGTCAGCAGTGCCCAGCCCACAAGTTGCAGGGTGCCACCGATGGGGGCGACCATGCCCCACGTGATACCACCGAACTTCGGACCACAGATGACCAGCACGTACAGGGCTCCGGAAAAGAAAATAATGCCTCCAACGAAGCACCATGCCGTCATGCTCAGTATTCGTGACGGACGACGCTGCATCAGCAGGCCGACACCCAATAGTGCCAGGGCGTGCCACATGTGGTAGCGAACTCCGGTGCGAAAATCCTGCAGGTACTTGTAGCCAAGCGGCAGTTGCATACCGGAAACGTTTTTCGGTTCCAGGTCCGAGTAACTGCGTTCCAGGTAGCCGCTGTCGGATAATCCATGCGCTCCAAACGCACCCAAAAGGACGGCCAGGAACCCCAGGGCAGCAGCTAGAGATAGACACGTACGAGCGGACATGTTGAAGTTTTTCGCAAATGAATCTGATCAGGCGGGACTCCGGGCTGCTCCAGAAATGGAGCACCGACACCTTGCTGTCGTCGAGTCCGGATTGTCTGTGGCACGTCTTCATGGACAGACGCAGCGAACGGCTGCGGGTGCGGATGACGGCCGACACGGAGAGTCTATCGGATCAGGCCCCCAAAACACACCACCGACGGGTATGATCGCCATGTTGGGAATCGAGAATCCGGGAGACCTGTGAGTCGGAACGGGGCACGAGGAAGAGCCAGTTGTGCTGGTCGCCGGATTTCCGTGCGTTGATGTCCGACGTGCTACGCCGTGGTTTCGAGATCTTCTTCAGAGATGATTTGCTGCGAGACGTCGCTGACAAAGATGTCAACATCATTCAGCTTTTCAGGCCCGGGCAATTTGGCGCCAACGTTGACTCCGACTCCCGGGTTTCGAAACAGGCTTGGAAACATGTTCAGCGCCGCACGGGTGTAGCTTGGATACAGCGGGAATTCTGCCGTGGTCATCTGAGTATATGAGGCCATCTTGTCGATGAGTTCTGTGTGACCGAGGCGCGGATGCCGGTGGTGTGGACCATGTACAAAAATATCAAAATTCATCCACGTGCAGAATCGGGTAAACCAATTCGCTCCCCCAACAGTGCGGGTGCCCATCAGAGGATCGTAGCTGGCCATGCCGAGATGTTCGGTCAGCTTTCTTCCAGTCTGCATGATCCCCGCGACCCAATGCGGGATCACCCAGACGGTAAGTAACTGAAACCACCAGTTCTGCCATGCTGCGATGCCGATCACAGCACCCCAAAATCCAAAGATCAACACGTATTCCCAGGCGATGGTCCGTCGCACTTCGGGTCTGCGTATCGGAGACGATTTGCAAAGGTATGTTCTTCCATAGACCGCTGGAGATGAGAGGACTCCGAATAGCAGATCCACCCAGACGAAGGCCCGACGGAACCACAGCGGCGCGTCAGGGTCGCTGTAAGGCCACAACTCGAAGTCAGTGGGCTTGTTGAGATACGCGTGGTGCCGAATATGGCTTTCGCGATAGGTCGAATACGGTGTAAACATCAATGTGCCCAGACAACGTCCCACGATCACACTGAACGATTCCGAATTACTCAGCGTGTGGTGGGCGGTTTCGTGGAAGCAGCTGGTGTAGCACAGAAACACGAACGCAGTGATGGCCATCAGCGGAAGATATGTCCACAGAGACTGTGTTGCCCATGGCTGAGCCAGGGCTCCAAGACACAGGGCTCCCAATGGAAATAACACGTAGAGCGGAAGGGCTCCGCCATCGTGTTCAGGTTTCGACTCTTGATCAACGCTCATTGCAGCAATGCACCACAGGCAGGTGTTTCGTGTGTAGGGCTTCGATTCTTGCCCGACTCATGCCTCGAATCCAGCGTAAACCCCTCTATTTTTCCACAACCTAGGGACCGCATGAGAATCACCCACAATGGCAAACCGTCTGATGCCCGAATGCATCGTCGTAGGTTTATCGATGCAGTCGTTCCTTTGGGATTACGTGTCCGGGCGCTCCGGAGACAGATTACGACGGGACACGTGGCTGTCCGCAACGCTCAATCACCTGAAACCGCTTCTGTGTCCGGAATTGTCAGGTACACCGGGTTGCTGGCATAGTTTGTGGTGATCGAAAACGTAATGGGAACGCGGGCGAGAGCAGCGATGGGCAGTCGATTGACCGTCAGCGCCTTATCCGTTGCTTCCAGGATGATTTTTCCCTCCAGCGTCTCACCGGCAAGACGACCGGTGCTGGCCTTGGCCAGTGTTACGCCCGGCGGCAGTTGATCCCCAAAACTGTTGGTGAAGTACATAAATGACATGGCAACTGTGACAGGCTCTTTGAATTCGGCATTGCGTTTGATCTTTACCGTGAACTCTGCCTGCCCCCCCTTTGGCAGGGTGATCTCTTTTGGATCTGCAGTAACGCTTAGCAGGTCCAGCGGGTTCGTGACGCCGACGATAGAGGTCTTTACCGGCCAGCGCGCCTGACCGCCGCCCTGACTCTGCAGTTCGCAGGTGACTCGTCCGATTCTCGTTACGATCTGTTGTTCACCGTTCGGGTTTGCAATCGCTGCCTGGCCGGACACAGTCACCAGTGATGCGCTAACCGGGGCATTCGTGTCCGCGACAAGATTGACCATGCAGTGATTCATACCGGACGGAATTGTGATCGGTTCGAAAGAAACTCCATCCGGCAGATCGTTGACGGTGATCTCCACAGGCCCCGTGAAACCATTGAATCGCTTGAGCTTAACGAACCATGCCATTCGTGTGCCGGGTGCGATCTGAGCGTAATAATATTCTCCATGAACTTCGAAGTCCGGGCCGCTTGTTTTAGCACTCAGGTGATATTGAAACCGATCACCGCCGCGATCATGAAGATCACGAACCAGCAGCGTGTACGTTCCGTCCGCAGGAGCCTTGAAGTACAGAGTCGGATCTTTCGTTTGTAAACCGTCATCCCCGTCCATCAGCTTCTTACCCGCTGCATCCTGGATCTCCACGGTTGCATCCAGAGCCAGGCCCAGCCTGTGAGCATGAATGTCGAAACGAAAGAAGTGATCTTTCTGCGCTTCGAATGTAAACCGGTGACTCTGGTCGTTTTCCGTGAATCGTCCACTTACGCCAACGGGCAACGTCAACGGTGTGGCGGCGTCGGCGGCGTGGTTGCCGTCCTCCGCAATGACCTGCGGAGTGTCTGTGACCAGGATCGGCACGGGATTCGTGGGGCCGCCGTCCGCTGTCACAATGTGTGAGTCCCACCCGATGGTGGCAGACTCATCAGCAGACACGGTGGCTGCGTCATTCGCACCCAACTGGTGTCCCACGATTTTGACAGGCTGCGACTGACCGCGTTGGACGGCCATTGGAAACACGGCATGTGCATGCGGCCGGTCTGAGATCTTCAGGCAGTAGACGTATTTCGTGTTGCCGATGTATCGAGCATCACGAACCGAAATCACGTAGTCGCCATCGGCTGCGAAGGTATAAGTAATGAACGCATCACCACCCACGTGATTATCGTTCTGCATCAAAACCTGCCCACTGACTGTGGATAAGGTCAGAATCGGATCCATCAGGTAAGTGCCTCCACCAGACTGCATGCTGTGGACGGCTCCGGTGACGCGCTGAGCAAAGATTTCAAACGTCAGTGACTGTCCCGCACCGGCCGTAACAACGTAGCAATCGACGTCTTCCGTTTTTTCGCAAACTCCAGCGATCGCGACTGGCACGTCGACATGCTGAGCATCAGCCGGTTGCCCGTTTTCTTTCTTTGCGTCTTCTTCGATCACCGGCAGATCTGTGACCAGCAGATGGGCAACGCTGGAGACTGCCGTGGGCGTTGCGACACGTAGTTCATAGACTCCTGTCGGCTGATCGGTGGGGACGTCAACTTCAAACCGAAACGGCGTTCCCGGACGGCCTCGGCCTGATCTTGGAGCGGCGATCGGCCTGGTTTCCAGAAACTTTGCCGTGATCCCGGGCCTGTCGAACAGAACGGAGTAGGCGCCGTCAAGAGTGTAGTTCGACCGAATATTAATCGTGGACTGCTTGCCCCGCGCAACAACGATTGGACTGGTCGATCCCAGCTGACGAAACCCGACTTTTGTTTCCGCCCGGGCAGATGCAGCGGGAAGAATCAACGTGACCACAAGTATGAAGAACCAACGATTCACAGGCTTTGCTTTCGTTTCCTGCGGCTGACACGGGAACAGGATCGGGAGTCTTTTTCGGACGAATGGACGTTATGATGGAATCGTTGCCGGCCGAAAAAATTCCCCGACCCTCTCACCAGCATCATCCCATGAATTCTTTGATCACGTTTCCGTCACACAGTCGCATGGGGCGACCGTCCGGCGCGACATGAACAGTATCCAGCGGTACGCCCAGCTTCGTGTAGATGCTGGCAGCGACATCAGCCGGATAGTACTCCTGACCGACCGGTTTCGCGCCGGTGTCATCGGTTTCGCCGAGAACCATACCTGCAGGCGTGCCCGCTCCAGCCATGCACAACACGCTGGCCGATGACCAGTGATCTCGACCGGCTGCGGAGTTGATGATCGGAGTTCGACCGAAGTCCGTCATCCAGACAACCAGCGTTGTGTCCAGCATGCCGCGTTCCTGCAGGTCCGTGACCAGTGCCGGGAAGGCCTGGTCCAGCGGTGGCAGCAGCTTCTTCAGCCCCGTGAAGTTCTTCGTGTGCGTATCCCAGCCGCCACTCGTCACCGTTACGAATCGGGTGCCAGCTTCGATTAATCGTCGAGCCAGTAAGCAGCTTTGTCCCAGATTTGTTCGGCCGTAGTCATCACGCAGCCTGTCGGATTCGGCGGGCAGATCGAACGCCTTCTGCGTGTCCTGAGAATTGATAATACTGAACGCATTCTGATAGTGCTCGTCAACGGCACTCAACGCGTCCGGTTGTTTTTCTAGCTGACGCTGAAACGTGTCGATGGTTTGCAGAGCCTTCTGGCGATAGTCCATGCGACTGGCACTGATGCCACCGTACGGTTTGATGTCTCGGACTGTGAATTTGGAACTACTGGGATCGCCCGGCAGCTCGAAGGGATTATGAGCGATGCCCAGGTAGCCAGCCAAGCCTCCGCCAAAGCGACGGTCCACGTTCGTGCCGACCTGAATAAAAGGCGGAATCGTGCCGTCGAATCCCTTCTCCCTGGCAACGACGGATCCAAAACACGGATAAGTGATGGACGGATTGAACTTGTGGCCGGACATCATGAAGGCGTCAGCTGTTGCGTGACTGCCATTCAGCGGATTGAGATTTCGCATGACGGCGAACCGTCCGGCGTCTTTCGCAAACCGTGGCATCTGATCCGTGAACTGCACACCTGGCAGAGCTGTGTCGATGACTCCAAAGTCTCCGCGCACCTCGGCTTTGGCGTTCGGCTTCGGGTCCAGCGTGTCGTGGTGACTGGTGCCTCCACGTGTCCAGATCAGAATACAGCTGACGTCCCGTTTGGCCGATACGCTCGCGGCGCGCAACAGCTGATCGAGTGACAGTCCGACACCCGCCAGCGATCCGACCTGCAGCATGAAATTTCGGCGGCTCGAGGTTTCGCAATTGGATTGGTGTTGCGGAAGCAGGCTCAGCATGGCAGATGCCTAATCTGAATTCGGGAGGTAGGAAGAATTTTCTGGTGGGCCGCAGAATGAGTCCGCAACCAGCGTGCAGGTGGTCTTGATTCCGAGCCGTCGCTCGTTTTTTCTGCGGCCAGGCCGCATTCAGGCAGGAGTAGTATAGTAATCGGCTCTTTCGGCGTGCCGACCACTAACGAATTCGGGGACCACAATTGTATCGGGGGACAATCGCTCGGTAAACTTTGTTTACGTTGAGACGACCAGTAACTCCGGTTTTCACAGAATTCACGACCTGCGTCTCAATTGGTGCGACTACACTTGAATGAGTTCGAGTGATGGTTCCGCTGTGTTCGGAATATCGCGAGTGTCTTGACGGATACGACGGTTTTTACAGTCTTTTCATCCCGCCCCGGTACCATCATGCCGTTCAGAATTACATTCCCTGTCGCAGCCACCGCAGCTCTGATGTCGTTCTCGACCGCGTCTGTCGTGGCTGACCAGTTTTCTGTGGAACCGGTTTCAGCAGCGCTTGTCGGTCCACATGAACGGCTGCAGATGGTGGCGACAGAACCTGACGCAGCTGGTGGTCCCGTCGATGTCACTCGATCCGTGACCTATCGCAACCTGACGCCGGATCTCATAACGGTCTCGACGACGGGTGTTGTGACTCCGCTGAAGTCTGGTACGGCTGCTGTTCGAATTGAACGCGGTGATGCTGCTGTCGAAGTGCCGATCGAAGTGTCGGGTATGGGCGGTGAGTTTCCCGTCAGTTTTCAGAAGGATGTCATGCCCGTTCTGTCCAAGGCCGGATGCAATCAAGGAGCCTGCCATGCGTCGCAGTATGGGAAAGGTGGTTTGAAACTTTCGCTGCTCGGTTACGCCCCGGAACAGGACTACCCTGCACTCGTCCGTGACCTGCACCAGCGACGGGTCTCTGCTGTGCGGCCGGAAGACAGTTTGGTGCTGAAGAAGGCAACTCTGGAAACCGGTCACGGCGGCGGCATGCGGTTTCGCAGCGGTTCCTATTCCTACAACGTTGTAAAGGCATGGATCGCTGACGGTCTGAAACAGCCTGACGCTAAGAAGGACGCTCAGGTGGTTTCGCTTTCCATATCCCCTTCGAATCGGGTGTATCTGGCAGATCAAACTCAGCAGCTGCGGGTTGTTGCGCACTACAGTGATAATACGACTCGTGACGTCACACATGTTGCTCGGTATGACAGCCTTGGAGAAAACGTGGCGGGCGTGGACAAGTCTGGTCACGTGGAAATTGTCGGTCACGGTCAGGCGGCCATTATGATTCGATTTGAAGGCCAGGCGACGGTTGCTCACGTGCTGTCGCCACATCGGGAAAATGTAGATCTGACGGGATTTGCGGCAAACAATTTCATAGATGAGAACGTCAAAGCTCACTGGCGGCGTCTGGGCGTGCAGCCATCAGGTCTCTGCAGCGATGAACATTTCATACGCCGTGCGTTCATTGATGCGATCGGCACTCTGCCGACTCCTGAACGCGTCAATACGTTTCTGCAGTCGAAAGAAGCTGACAAACGCGTGCAGCTGATCGACGAGCTGCTCGGGCTGGCCGGCGACCCCGCGCGAGACATCTATGGAAATGAGTGGAGCGCATGGTGGACTCTCAAATGGGGAGACCTGGTCCGCATCAATCGCAATACACTTGGTGATGGCGGTATGTGGGCGTTTTCCAACTGGGTACGAAATTCTCTACGCGAAAACAAACCGGTCGATCAATTTGTTCGTGCAATCATTACGGCGCAGGGATCCATCTATCAAAACGGACCGGCCAACTATTTCAAGACGGCAAAGACGCCGACTGATCTTGCGGAAACAACGGCCCAGATTTTTCTGGGAGTTCGCCTGCAGTGTGCGAAGTGTCACCATCATCCATTCGAAGCCTACAGCCAGGCCGATTATTACGGGCTGGCCGCTTTCTTCACTCGCGTCGGCACAAAAGCGAGCACTGATTTTGGTGCTCTTGGGGCGGACACGGTGGTGAAGCTCAATCCCACCGGTTCCATCCGACACCCTCGTACGCGGCAGACGATGGCGCCCAAGCCGCTCGGTGACGAAGCTGGCGACATGGCGGATGTTCGCGATTTGCGTCGGCCCCTGTCAGAGTGGATCACGTCCCCGGATAACGACTTGTTTTCTCGCAATATCGTCAATCGTGTCTGGGGGCACTTTATGGCAAAAGGCATTGTGGAACCCATCGACGACATGAGAGCGACAAATCCCCCATCGAATCCGGAATTGCTGGAGGCACTGGCGCAGGATTTTGTTGACCATGGCTTTGATCTGAAGCACCTGATGAAGTCGATCATGACATCACGAGTCTATCAGCTTGATGCCAGTCCGCGTCCGGAAAACGCGACTGACGATCGGCTGTATCTGCACTATTACGTGAAGCGGATGCCTGCCGAAGCGCTGCTGGATGGCATCGATTTTGCCTGCGGAACGCGCGAACGATTTTCCGGTGTACCGGTCGGAACACGTGCGATCGAGTTGCCGGATCCTAATTACACATCGTACTTTCTGGACACGCTTGGACGGCCTCAACGTGTTATCACCTGTGAATGTGAACGAACAGCTCAGCCGAATCTTTCTCAGGTGCTGCACATTGCCAACGGCGATGTGGTGAATCGTAAGCTGACTGACAAGGCCGGCCGGATCACGCAGCTGGAAAAAGCGGATGACCAAAAGGCTATCGCGGAGTTGTACCTGGTCACAATGAGCAGGCCACCGACACCTGCAGAATTCACCCAGGCGTCTGCCGTGATTGCCGGAAGTGAAAACCGAAGGCAGGGTCTTGAAGATCTGCTGTGGGCTTTGCTGAACAGCCGCGAATTTTTGTTCATTCACTAGAGCAGTTTTCGAAAGCACGTAGCACGTTCGGGCTCGTGGGAAGCCTGTTTTGCAGGCTGGAAAGTGTTTTTCGCGGCCATAACTCAGCGTAATACGGTGTAACGGCACTGCGCCAGATTCTGTGAAACTCTGCGTCCCGTCGTTCGGCCACCTATCGTGGGGGGGGAGTTGGAAAACTGATCGCGGCAGGTCGTCCCATCCGGAAATTGGGTTGCAGTTCAGACGACTGCTTTTGCCGGTGCTGGAACGATACGTTCTGAGACCGGCCGCTGTTCGTGATATTTGCCTTGCCGGTGACAGACCAGTTCAGGGCGAGGCTGGCGAACCAGGGGCGAAGTTGGACGGGTTTGGAATCTTCGTCCTCCGTCTTTTCCGGAAGCAGCATCAGTCCCTCTCCGGCAAATGATCTGTCTGTTACTTCCACGTCAGTAAAGCTGACGCTTCGTGGAGACGCATCATTGTCTGACGGCGACGGTGCAATCAGTCGTGCCGCACCGGACACCAGGACCTTCGCGGAATCGTCCGTCTGCGAATCGATGCGACACGTTGCAACGGTTCGCAGGCCGCCCATTAAGCCCAGTGACAGCTGGTCGATTCGTTCCCAGGACTCTCGGGCTTCATTGTCATCGCCAGGCTTCGTTAACCAGAACGGCCGCCCGATCCATGATTCGAACGATTGCTGCGGCCATGCCTCGTGCAGAATCTGCAGCATTTTCCGGTCGGGGCCGGCGAACTGTTTCAGCGATTCGCGGTATCCGGACAGGTTGGTGACCACCCCGTTGGGATCGACTCGGATCGTGATCGGTATTCGTTCCAGCAGTTTCAATCGTTGGTCGAACATCGAATCGGTGAAGGAATTTCCCGAACTGCCGATACGAACAAAGCTGGCCACACGCACCTGCATTTCGGTCTCAGCCGGCCTGACTCGCCCAACCAGATACTCCAGCTCCAGCTGTTCCTTCGATGTGGAAGTGACCGGAGCGCTGTCAGCCAGCTGAATGACGGTTTCGCTGTCAATCGTGGTGATGACGGAAAATCGATCGCCACTCTGCAACCCCCACACGGTCGACTGCGCCGAGGCGCATTTGAAACTGATGCACACGACGACCATAAGATGCTGCAGGCGAATCCGCACTTTCGAAGGCCTCCCTGAAAAATGATCGGTCCGCGTTGGTGCAGGTTTCAGTTTGCAACCAGCACAGCAGAGGAAAGCCGGCACGCAGGCGTGCCGGCCGCTTCGTGACATCAGCTGACTTCGGTCAGAACTTCCTCTGCCACGTAGATCGGCAATGGCGGATCGTAATGAACCGATAGAGCCACTGCGTCGCTCGGTCGACAGTCAATCTCCAGTAGCTGGTCGTTCTGTTTAACCTTCAGTACAGCGAAATAAATATGGTCCTTCATTTCCGTGACCACGACTTCCTGTGGTTCGCCACCCAGGCTTTCAATGGTGAGACGCAGCAGGTCATGAGTCAGCGGCCGAAACGGCGGCTCCTCCAGCAGCCGCCGGTTGATAATACCAGCTTCAAACTCCCCGACAAGAATCGGAAACTTGCGTGCCCCGTCAACTTCCTTCAGGTAGATCGCCTGCTGATCATTAATCTCTGAGACAATGACTCGCGTGAGTTCCATCTTGACCGCCACGGCCAACCACCTTTCTTTCCCCATGGTGAGGGGACTCCGTCAGGAAATGTTTCAGCAGCACCAGCCGACTGGGCCGGTGTGCATTCCAGGAATTGCCGTCATGCGACGAGCGACACGATTGAAAAACGTGTTACGGCAGACGACGCACTTTGAGGTTGCGGAATGATACGACGCTTTTGGGGTCGTGCGCCTGCAGAGCAAATGTGCCTTCGCCAAGTCTCCGGTCGAACGCCCCGCTGAACGCTTTTTTGTCTTCCTCTTCTGTGTAATCCACTGTGACTTTGTCGTTCACCTTGATTGTGATATGCCGCCCTTCGACCTTGATGTAGGTCTTGTACCATTGGTTATCCTTGACCACACCCTTCAGATCTTCTGCGCCAACGTTGACGACACCGTACAGGCTTCCTGTCTTCTTCGGGTCTCCGTGAGTGATATTCACCTGGCATTCGTAACCGTACTTCGGCCAGCCTTCTTCCTGCAGCTTTGTGTGAAAGTAGATCCCTGCATTGCTGCCAGGAGTTGTCATGACTTCGCACTCAAACTCAAAATTCCGAAACGGCTTGTCATCCGCGACATAAAACAGATGGCTGCGTTCGCCCGTACACTGCAGATTTCCGTCCGTGATTTTCCACGAATCCAGATTCTCTGTTTTCTTCCAGCCGGCAAAACTTTTGCCGTCATACAACGTCTTCCAGCCATCAGAATCCTTGTCTGCCGCATGGGCCGAATTAAGCAGGACAGCAGAAAGAGATAATAAAATTATACTGCGAAACATTGGGAAATCTCCGGATCGGATTGTGATTCAGTTAGTCAGTAATGTTGGAAGGCCTGATGCCATTCGTTTTGTGCGAGTTAGCTCAGAGTACGCGATGGTCGGTCCGGAATCCACTGTGGTGAATCCCTGTTCGAAAGGAAACCGGATTTGACGGTGTGGCGGTTTTGACACAGAAGTCGGGGGTGATCAAACTGCACGATCGTACATATTTCACTGCGGACTATGGACCAGTGGGTCCAGGTTCTTTTTGACCACGAAAGATATGTTCATGCCTCTGTTCAACAGCCGAATTGTCACTGCGCTTAATGTGTTTGTCCTTGCTACCGCATCAGTTGTCGTCTTTGGCGGCGCTCAGAACGATGTCGAAAAGACATTTTCTGATGCGACGATGGACCTGGGAATCGTTGTCAGCGACCTTGACGAAAGCGTCAGGTTCTACACCCAGGTTGTGGGCCTGGAGAAAACCGGTGGATTTGCCGTCGGCCAGGGCTTCTGTCGCGATGCAGGACTCACCGATGGTTATGACCTCGACATTCAGGTGCTTTCACCAAATGGAGATTCAGAAGGTACCAGTGTTAAGCTAATGGAACTTCCGGGAGTCGACAGCAGGAAGGGCGATCATCGATTTATTCATTCACAATTGGGGTACAGCTACCTGACGTTTCACGTTACCGATATTGATGCGGCTTCTCGTCGGATGAAAATGGCAGGGATCAAGGCCCTGGGAAACGAGCAGATTCGTGTTCCTCTGGATACTCCTGTGCCGATATTCCTTACGGTGATCGCAGATCCGGACGGCAACCTGATCGAACTTGTCGGGCCAAAAGCGAAATGATGTCGTGGCGCATCCAACAAACTGGCAAGGTTAAAACATGCACGTGACAATCCCATTCAAAAACCTGATGCTCGTTGCTGCGTGCATCGCACAGCTGTTCCTGTTCGCCGGCCGCCGTGTGGGTGCAGGGCAGGAAACAGCGGCGGCCGTTGGGGAGTCGCGTTTCGAAGTCAGCATCGTCCCGTTTCTGAAAAAACACTGTGCGGCCTGTCACAGCGGTGAGGAAGCGGAAGCCGGGATCGCATTCGACCGGTATACTGTGTCAGCCAGCGTGCAGACGAAGTACGACCTGTGGGAAAAAGTGGCACGACTGATTCGAGATCGTCAGATGCCTCCTCCCGAGCAGCCTCAGCCGACACCTGACGAGCTGATCGCCGTTGACGCCGCGATCAAGGTGGAACTCGCGACCTTCGACTGCACTACGGAACAGCATCCTGGTCGAGTCACCCTGCGACGACTGAACAAGGCCGAATACAACAATACCATTCGCGATTTAATCGGGCTCGATCTTAAGCTGGCCGATGATTTTCCGTCCGACGATGTTGGCAACGGGTTTGACAATATCGGCGACGTATTATCCCTTCCGCCGGTTCTGCTGGAAAAATATCTGATCGCCGCACAATCCGTTGCGGACCAGGCCTTTGCCGATCCGCAGGCTCGCGCCCGAGTGCTGGTGCACACCGCTGCGACAGACGGCGATCGTATTGCCGTTGCCAGACGAAACGTGCGAGAGTTCGCTGAACGGGCTTATCGTCGACCGATCACCGAGGATGAACAGGCACGATTGTTTGACATCATGAAGTTTGCCTATGAGCAGGACAGTTCCATGGACGAGATCTTCAGGACCGTGGTTGCCGCCGTGCTGTCGAATCCTCATTTCCTGTTTCGGGTCGAACGTGACGCGGACAGCGACGACGAAGATGGGATTCGCGAACTGGATGGCTACGAAGTGGCGTCGCGGCTGTCCTACTTCCTGTGGAGCAGTATGCCGGACGAAATTCTGTTCGAACTCGCCCGCAGCGGCAATCTGACACAATCGGAAGTCATTGTGGCTCAGGCAAAGCGGATGCTGGCCGATCCCAGATCAACGGCTCTGGTGGATAATTTTGCCGGCCAGTGGCTGCAGCTGCGAGACGTTTCACGACTGATGCCTGACCCTGAACTGTTTCCTGATTTCGACGGTGAACTTCGTTCTGCCATGCGGCGTGAGACGGAATTGTTCTTCGAGTCGATGATTCGGGAAGACCGCAGCGTCCTGGAGTTTCTGAACGCGGATTTCACGTTTGTGAACGAACGCCTGGCGCGGCACTACGGAATCCCCGGTGTCCGCGGCGCGGAGTTCCAGCAAGTGGCCTTGAAGGCCGATCGTCGGGGTGTTCTGACTCATGCTGGTATTCTGATGCTCACTTCCAATCCCACTCGAACGTCACCCGTGAAACGAGGCAAGTGGATTCTGGACAACATTCTGGCCGAACCTCCGCCACCTCCGCCGGCCAACGTCCCGGAACTTGAAGAAAACGCCGAGACGCTTGGCTCGCTGCGTGAGCAGATGGAACAGCACAGATCGAATCCTGCCTGTTCCGTCTGTCACCTGAAAATGGATGCCATCGGTTTTGGTCTGGAGAACTTCGATGCGATCGGCGCGTGCCGTGACCGTGACGGTCGGTTCGACATTGACGCTTCCGGTGAGTTGCCGGGCGGTCAGGAATTCGGCGGAGCCGTGGAATTGATGGAGATTCTGGTTCAGGAAAAGAAAACCGAGTTCTGTCGGTGTCTGGCGGGTAAGATGTTAACATACGCGCTTGGTCGAGGTCTAAGTTCGTACGATCGGTGCACAATCAACGATGTGGTTCAAAATCTGGCGGAAAACGAATATCGGTTTGAAGCACTCATTACAGCCATCGTGACCAGCGATCCATTCACCATGCGTGAATCAAAATGAACGCGACGGAGGTTCCCATGACAGGCCGCAGCTTATCCTTTTCACGTCGTCACGCCCTGCGGGGTTTAGGTGTGTCACTGACGCTGCCATGGCTGGAGTCCGTTTGTCCGGTGGCTCGTGCCGCAAACATGGCGCCCACACCACCGCAGCGGATCGGCTTTATCTTCGTTCCTAACGGAGTTCATCTGCCTGACTGGACACCACAGACCGAAGGATTCGGTTTCCAGTTGCCTTATATTCTTGATCCGTTGTCGTCCGTTCAGGACGACATTCTGGTCATCAGCGGCCTGACGCACGACAAGGGTCGAGCGAATGGCGACGGCCCGGGCGATCACGCTCGCAGTGCCTCTGTCTTTCTCACCGGTGCGCAACCGCGTAAGACCGATGGTTCCAACATTCGATCCGGCGTGTCAGTGGATCAGGTGGCGGCTCAGGCTGCTGGCAAGGCGACACGTTTTGCGTCCCTGGAACTCGGCTGCGAACAGGGCCGCACCGCAGGGGGATGTGATTCCGGGTACAGTTGCGCCTATTCGTCCAACGTTGCATGGTCGTCAAAATCAACGCCGGTTGGAAAAGAAACAAATCCCAGGTTTGTTTTCGATCGACTTTTCGGAGACGGAAATTCGAAGGCGACGGGTGACAACCAGCAACGCCGTGATGTTCTGAAGAAAAGTATTCTGGACTTCATCGCAGAAGACGCGCGGCGGCTGCAGAAGCAGCTGGGACAGAACGACAAACGGAAGCTGGAGGAATACCTGAACGGAGTTCGAGAAGTTGAACGCCGTGTCGAAGGCGCTGCAGGTCAATCGGAAATCGTTTCTGATATCGACTATCCCGTCCCCAGCGGAATACCAAACGACTATGGCGAACACATTCGATTGATGTGCGACATGATGATACTGGCGTTCCAGACCGACAGCACTCGGATCGCCACGTTTATGTTTGCCAACGCTGCCAGCAATCGCAGCTATCGTCAGATTGACGTTCCGGATGGTCACCACGATCTGTCGCATCACGGCGAAGACGCCACAAAACTGAGTAAGATTCGCTCCATCAATCGCTTCCATGTTGATCAGCTCAGTTATCTGCTGCAGAAGATGAAAGCGACGCCGGACGGTGACGGAAACCTGCTGGACAATTCGACCATCTGCTATGGCAGCGGCATTAGCGACGGCAACCGCCACAACAACGAAAACCTGCCCATTCTGATCGCCGGTCATGGAGGCGGCACCGTTGATCCGGGCCGACACATTCGCGTTCCCGAAGAAACGCCGGTGTGTAACCTGTTTATGTCGATTCTGGATCGTTTTGGTGCGCCCGTCGATTTTATCGGCGACAGCACCGGAAAACTTTCCGGTCTGCAGATCTGACCGATCGGCCGTTGCCGTTAGACAACCGATTCTGCACTTGTCACTTTGTACAAAGAAAATGCGTCGATCCAGAAAAACACAAAGAAGTTTTCGCCTCCTGGTCATTGTGCTTGTCACAGGTTTACTGACCACCGGGCCGACTTCGGCTGCGCTGGATGAGACGCCGGCGGAAGAAACGTCGGCAGTCGAAGCCTATGCCGAACAGCTTGAGAGCGGGAACGTGGAAGCACGTCGCGACGCAGCCTATGCTCTTGCTGCTCTGGGCAGGGATTCGCTGGCGGCATTGCCTGAACTGATTAACGCCCTGGGCGATCGGGACGAACAGGTGTGGATGCAGTCGGCGATGGCGATTGCTCGTATTGGACCGTTAGCGTCGGATGCTGCACCGGCTCTCATTGAAAGTCTCGACAGCCGCTCGGACCAGATGCGATACCGAGCCGCATGGGCACTCGGGCAACTTGGTCCGCCTGTGATTCCTGCTCTGCGCGATGCGTCGAAGCACGATGGTGACCGCATTCGCATGGGGGCCGCCGCGGCGATGGGATGGCTAGCGGAAAGTGGCACTGAGGTGCTTCCCGGCTTAACAGACCTGCTTGTTGACGAAAACGCTGATGTTGCCCTTGCTGCGTCCGTCGCACTGGGACGGCTCGGCGCGCCCGCCGAATCAGCCCTGACGCAGGCACTTTCGAATGAACGGGAGACTGTTCGAGGTACGGCGGCGGCGGGACTGGCACAGATCGGTAATGTGTCTGAAGGCACACAGCAAAAACTGACGGACATTACACACGACAAGTATCCACCGGCCCGAGCTGCAGCCGTCGTTGCTCTGGCTTCATCCAGTTTTGATCGAGTCAAACTGCTGGACGTCATTGCCGCCGCATTAACGGACGAAGATGCCAACGTTCGCAGCGCTGCCGTGCTGGCTTTGCGAAAACTGGGGCCGGAGTCCCGTCGAGCCGTTCCTTTTCTGGTCGAGATGCTCAACAGTGATGCGGCTGATGCACGCTCGTCAGCCGCATTCGCACTTGGAACCATGGGGCAGGATGCGGCCGAAGCTCTGCCCAATCTGATCACCGCATTGAAGCATGAAGCTGATGGCGACGAGTCACAGGTGGTGAGAGCGATCAGCCGAGTTGGCACGGCCGCCGTACCGGCGTTGCTGGCAGCGTTGACCGATACGGATCTGCCGTTGGCACGTCTGGTCGCGGCACTCGCGGACATCGGACCGTCGGCGACACAACTGCTGGTGGCTGCTTTGAACGACAACCAGGCCTCGGTGCGAATCATTGCGGCTCGCGCCCTGGGCCGCATGACGGTGACGCCAGCGTCAGCAATCACTGCACTGACGGCACGTCTGCAGGATCCGTCGGCCGACGTTCGCGGCGCCTCTGCGTCGGCACTCGGCCGTTCCCGTCACCCCGGCGACGGCGCCGTTGTTGCATTATTCGCGGCGGCGAACGATAACGACAGTGATGTTCGAGCGGCCGCCGTTCTGGCACTTGCATCGATCGAACTGCCGGCAGAAAAAGTGCTGCCCGTTCTTGCAACGTCTCTGGCCGATGACGATGCCGCTGTCCGTGGAAAGGTGATTGCCGGCCTGGAGCATCTTGGCAACGCAGCGAACTCAGTGCTGCCGGAGATTACGGCGGCATTGATCGATGACGCCGCCACGGTGCGAGTCAGCGCGGCGTCAACGATCGGCAGTCTTGGCGAATCCGCTCGGCCAGCCATGCCACAGCTGAAGGACACTCTGTCCGACGCAGACACTGCCGTGCGAGCGGCCGTTGCCAGTGCGATGGGAAAGATCGGCGTGCAGGACAGCGAGACCGCTGCTTTACTGGCGCCACTGTTGGCCGAATCTGACGCTGACGTCGTGTTGGCCGGAATGGCGGCATTGACTTCGATGGGAAATGCCGGCACGGACGCTCTGCCGGCTGTGACCAGCGTGCTTACACATGAACAGCCGGCTGTACGCTCTGCTGCGATCAAGTGTTTTGCAGCCATTAATTCCGAGCAGTCGCAGTCCGTGTCTGTCTTCATGTCCGGGCTGAAAGATGCGAACTGGACCGTCCGCCGTGCGGCCGCAGAATCGCTCGGCGAAATTGGCCCGGCGGCCAAAGCTGCAATCCCGATTCTGTTCGTGATGCTGCAGAACGAAGACGATACCAATGTTGCTCGAAGCGCAATTCGCGCAATTGATGCGGCCGGCTCGGAAGCACTTCCTGTGCTGCTGGCCGGTCTGGAATCAGGCGATCTGAGAACTCAGTACTACGCCGTCTTCCTTGTCGGAAAAGTTGGCCCGGCAGCGGTTGACGCATTACCGCTGCTCAACAGGCTTCACGACCAATCTGAAAGTCGCCGATTCAAGGAGCGGCTTCAGACCGCCATTAAGCAGATCGAGGCGCAACCTGAGGCCGAGGCTGATTCTGAGTGAGACGCATCAGCCGAGAATTTCCTGGACGACGCGGCCGTGCACGTCCGTCAGGCGGAAGTCTCGACCGCTGAAACGCCACGTCAATCGTTCGTGGTCCAGTCCCAGCAGGTGCAGCAGTGTGGCGTGCAGGTCGTGAATGTGAACTCGGTTCTGGACAGCGTAGTAACCATATTCATCCGTCGAGCCAAAGTGGAAGCCGGGTTTCAGACCACCGCCTGCAAGCCACCACGTGAAGCCATGCGGATTGTGATCGCGGCCGTCATTGCCTTCCGCTGTGGGAGTTCGTCCGAACTCTCCGCCCCACATCACCAGCGTATCTTCCAGCAGACCTCGTTGCTGCAGGTCCGCCAGCAGTCCGGCAATCGGCTTGTCGACGGCGGTCGCCAGTTGGGGATGATGCTTCACCAGATTGGAATGATCGTCCCATGTGATGCTTTCTCCTTCCCGATGTGTGCATTGAATAAAACGCACACCGCGTTCTGCCAGTCGCCGCGCCAGCAGACACTGGCGGCCAAATGCGGCCGTCCGATCGTCATCGATTCCGTACAGCCGATGAATTTCCTGCGATTCAGTCGTCAGGTCCAATGCCGCGGGGGCTTCTCGCTGCATGCGAAATGCCAGTTCAAACGATTTGATGCGGGAGTCCAGAGCGGAGTCGGCACCCACGTCGGAAAACTGCTGCTGATTCAGCGAACGCAGCAGCTCCAGCTTTTGGCGTTGCAGAGCTTCAGGTGACGACGGTTTCAGGTCGTTGATCGTTGCGATCTTGCCGTGAACTCGAACACCCTGATGCTGAGTTGGCAGAAACGCTGCACCATAATTCTGTACGCCCCCATGATTCAGCGTCGGGTCGATGGTGACGAAAGCCGGCAGGTTGTTGTTCTCGGTTCCAAGTCCGTAGCTGATCCATGCCCCCATACCGGGACGGACAAACGTGTCGGAGCCTGTGTGAATCTTCAACAACGCTCCGCCGTGAGCCGCGTTGGATCCGTGCAGCGAATGGACGAATGTTAATTTGTCCACATGACGGGCCACGTAAGGAAACAGGTCGCTGACCCACGATCCCGAATCTCCATACTGGCGGAATTTCCACGGGCTGCCGAACAGGTTCTTCGTGTCTCGGAACTGAACTCGTGGTTTGTTGAAGGGCAGCGGATTGCCGTGGTCGCGTTTCAGTTGTGGTTTGTAATCAAATGTATCGATCGACGACGGGCCGCCGTACATGAACAGGAAGATCACTCGTTTGATCTTGGGCGTCAGCTGAGGCGGCGACGCAGCGTCGTCCTGCGCGGACAACATTTCCGCCAGCGCCGGCATGGCAAATCCGGCGGCGGCATTCTGCAGAAGCTGTCGTCTGAATATCGGCATTCGGGCACTACCGTCTGCGTCGGCTGATCTCATTTGCGAACTCGGGGCGTCAGGCCGCGTTCTTCTTTTTCTTCGCTGGCGCCTTCTTCTTTGGCTGTCCTGGACGCTGATGCAAAGACGGAGGATCGGCCGGGACCGAGCCTCGATCATCCGGCACCTGATACTGTTTCTGCAGACCCGCAACACGCGTTTTCAGCTGAGCCACAATAGACGCGTAATCCGGATCGTCGTAGCGACTCCGCATTTCGCGAGGGTCTTCTTCCAGATCGTACAGTTCCCATTCATCCAGATTGTAGAAGTGAATGAGTTTGTACCTGTCTGTCCGCACACCGTAATGTCGTCGCACCATATGGGCGGTACGTCGTTCGCCATTGAACTCGTAGTAGTGGTAGTACAAGGCGTCACGAAACCCCGGCTGACTGTAGTCGGCCAGCTTGTTGCTGAATCCGATCGTCATGGGAGGAGGCATTCCGCCTGATGGCTTGCCCAGTACCAGTGGTTTCAGACTTTTTCCCTGCATGTCGGCCGGAATGTTGGCACCGGCGAGATCCAGGAATGTTTCGGCGAAGTCCAGGTTTGACACCAGATTATGGTTCACGCTGCCCGGCTTCACTTTGCCTGGCCAGCGAAGCACGAACGGCATGCGATAGGATTCTTCGTACATGAATCGCTTGTCAAACCAGCCATGGTCACCCAGATAGAACCCCTGGTCTGACGAATAGATCACCACTGTGTTGTCTGCCAGTCCGGTTTCGTCCAGGTAGTCCAGTACCCGGCCGACATTGTCGTCGACCGACGCGATACACCGCAGGTAGTCCTTGATGTAACGCTGGTACTTCCAGCGAATCAGCTCATCACCTTCCAGCTTCGCTTCTTCAAACGCCTTGTTCTTGGCGCTGTAGGCCTTGTTCCAGACTTCAAGCTGTTCGAGAGTCAGACCGCGGGGAGGATCGAGCTTCAGGTCCTTCCGCGTCATCGTTGTGCGAATGCTCATGTCCTGAGTCTGTGCGGCACTGCCTCGACCGGACCAGTCGTCGAACAGATTGTCCGGCTCCGGAATTTCAACATTGTCAAACATGTTCAGGTGTTTCGGACCAGGCTGCCAGTTGCGATGTGGCGCCTTGTGCTGGTACATCAGCATGAACGGTTTGCTTTGATCGCGTTTCTCTTTCAGCCAGTCCAGCGAAAGATCCGTGATGATGTCGCTGGTATAACCGACGTGTTTGACGGGTTCCGGATTTCCGTTCAGCAGCATGGGTGGGTTGTAATACGGTCCCTGTCCCTTCAGCACTTCGGAATAATCAAAGCCCTGTGGTGCGCTCGCCAGATGCCATTTTCCGACAACGGCTGTCTGGTAGCCGATTTTCTGCAGAATCTTCGGGAACGTCTGCTGCGAACCGTCAAAGCGATTGCCGTTGCGAACAAAGCCGTTCAGGTGACTGTGCTTACCCGTCTGAATGACGGCTCGACTGGGGCCGCAGATGGAATTCGTGCAGAAGCAATTTGTAAACAGCATGCCATCGTTGGCAATTCGATCAAGATTGGGCGTGCTGTTGATCTTTGAGCCATAGCAGCTCATCGCATGAGCCGCATGATCGTCTGAAAAGATAAATAGAATATTGGGGCGTTGATCAGCGGCCGGTGCTGGTCCAACAATGGTGCTGCAAAGAATGGCTGCCACACTCAGTTTCAAACAACTCATGACACAGGTTCCGGTTCACGTTTTGACAGTTAAAAGCAGTAAACCACACGGTAGTCGCGACAACGGAGCGATGCAACCAGCGTCAAACACATTCTGTGCTTAAGATTCGCAGCGTTAAGACACTGTTACACGTGATCTTTTTGGTTACCAGTTCGTGAATGAGCCATCCGCACGCTGCAGTCGCGGGCAGTCGCCTTCCATAACCGGATACTTTGAGACCGCTGATTCGTCGAAGGTAATTCCCAGGCCCGGTTCGTCAGGCGCGTACATGTAACCGTCTTTAAACGGTACCTGTTTCGGGAATAAATCTGCCAGTACTTCACCCGGAATGCGGGCACATTCCTGCACGGCAAAGTTGCTGGTCGCCAGGTCCAGGTGCAGGCAGGCAGCCGTCGAAACCGGACCGAGTGGATTGTGTGGAGCAATGGCGATGTAGTGCGTCTCACACCAGCCGGCGATCTTACGCGCTTCCGTCAGGCCTCCCGCGATGCACAGGTCAAGTCGGCAGTAGTCGATCCAGTCCTGTTCGACAGGTTCACGAAACTCCCACTTCGTGGCATATTGTTCGCCCATCGCGATTGGCACAGTCGTGTGCTGTCGCAGCCGTCCAATGGCAGCTGCGTTTTCACAGCGGACAGGGTCTTCCACGAAGAACGGATTGAGCGGTTCCAGCTGTCGGCACAACGTAACCGCATCGACCGGATCCAGTCGAGTGTGGACATCGATGATAATTCCGATGTCCGGTCCAACCGCTTCCCGAACTGCGGTGACAAGATCGACTCCCTGTCTCACAGAGACCCTGGGTTCCAGGTGATCTCCCTGAGACGGCAGATTGAAACGTACGAATTGCCAGCCCTCCGACGCCAGCCTGTTGCAGTCGTCAACCATGACATCCACAGCGTTATCAGCTACGTGTGGGTAGCAGGCAACTCCATCCCGTACCAGTCCTCCCAGTAATTCATACACGGGCACACCAAGTGAACGCGCTTTGATATCCCACAGCGCAATGTCAATCGCACTGATGGCAGCGGCCCCGATACGCCCGCCAGGAAAGAAACCGCTTCGCAGCATGACCTGCCACAGATGTTCGATGCGTCGCGGATCTTCACCCATCAATGATGGCTTGAGAGCTTCAATATACCCTGCGACAGCCGGTTCACGCCAGGTGATACCGGCTTCGCCGATCCCCTGAATTCCATCGTCGGTTTCCACAACGACAAACAGAAACGGACGGACTTCGCCAACGATATGAGTTCGGATGGATGCAATCTTCATGGGGATGTCTTAACGTAGTGAACCTGATTCTGGCAAGCGAGCGGGTGCTGGCGTTCCAGGTTTCGGAAACAACGACTTCATTCGCAATCTTTGCCGGGGAGCTGATACGTGAGTCACACAGACGGAGATCCGTTTTCTGCTCCAGCCGACACGAGCCGGCCGGGCGACACTCCCACCAATCGACGCTGGGTGATGTTTGGCCTGGCGGCCGGTACGTCGTTCATGCTGTATCTGCATCGCTACACGTGGGTGATGGTGCAACCGGAATTGAAAGCCGAATTCGGATTCAGCGAACAGCAGTTAGGAGGACTCTACACGCTTTTCAACGTGACATACGCGCTGGGGCAGATACCCGGTGGAATTGTATGCGATCTGTTTGGGCCGCACATGTTCCTGGGAATCATCATCGCTGCATGGTCACTGGCAATGCCGGCCGTCGGGATGACAGGGTCTCTGACCGGACTCGGAGCCTCACGGCTGGCATTCGGAGCAGCTCAGGCCGGATGTTATCCGTCGCTTGCCAAGATGACTCGTATCTGGTTTCCGCTGAAAGGCCGCACGGTTTTGCAGGGGCTGATCGCAAGTTTCTTCGGACGCAGCGGCGGTGCTATATCGACGGTGGTGTTTGGGTTCATGCTGGGCGCGGGACTGTCGTGGAGATCATCTTTGGTTATTCTGTCGGCGATCGGACTCATGTTTGCATTGTTGTTTTACCGACTGTGTCGCAATCGTCCGGAAGACGACCCGGCGACGAATCAGGCAGAAGTTGATTTGATTCGAGAAGGCGAAACGGATAACGAGGATGCGCCAAAGGTATTGCCTTTTCGCAGAGCCATCCGCAATCGCAGTCTGTCGATTTTTATCGTGCAGCAGTTCATGAATGCTGGCGCCGACTACGTCTATTCTGCGCTGATGGCCAGTTACTTCATCGAGGCTCGAGGCGTTTCGGACAAGATTGTTCTGGGCCTGTTAGCCAGTCTGCCACTGTGGGGTGGCGCACTGGGCGGCGTTGCCGGAGGCTTCATTAACGACGGGCTGATAAGTCGCACGGGCAACCGCAGGCTGTCTCGTTCGCTGACAGGATTCTCAGGAAAGGTGATCGCCTGTATTTGCCTGTACATGTCCATTACGCATGCGAATCCCATGACCGGCGCTTGGCTGCTGTTCGCGACCAAATTCTTCAGCGACTGGACACAACCGACTGTCTGGGGAACGTCAACCGATATGGGCGGGCGTTATTCGGCCACCGTATTCAGCATTATTAACAGTGCCGGCAGTGCGGGTGGCGTCGTGACACCGCTGGTCGGAGGATTCCTGCTGGATCGATACGCCACGTACGAAGGTGCAGTTGGCCAGACGACGAAGATCGTCCACTACGAACCGGTGTTTCTGCTGGTGGGAGTCATGTACATGATCAGCGGCGTGTGCTGGCTGTTCATCAACTGCACGAACTCACTGGACCGCCCGGAATTCACCGACACGTAGTGCCTGCTGCCAGCGGGCGTGTCCGTACTAAATAACAAACGGTACGCTGGCAGCGCGCTATGGGATCAGGGTTCGTGTATGGGCGATGCACAGGCCTGCTCGTAGCGTTGGAGCCATTCTTCAGAACCGTCGTCGTTAACGCGAGTAAGATTTACTCCCGTCACAAATGCCGGCAGGTCGCCGCAGCTGAAGGCGTCCCACAATTGCTGGGCATGAGTAAACCAGCTTGTCGTTCCGGATGGCCAGTCCAGCCGCAGCAGCAACCCGGGGTGCGGATACGGTTTGTCCTTCGCATCTATGCGGTACTTTTCGACCGTGTCCCAGTTCATTGTTACTCCGATGCCCGGTTGATCGGGAATGGCACTCAGCCCGTTCGATACGACCCACGGTTCGTCCACAAACTGATCGGCGTACATGTGGTTGCAGTGAATGGCGGGCCAGCGAGCATGGGACAGGGCAGCCTGAATGTGCAGACAGTACGTCGCAGCAAGGTTGGATCCGACCCATTGCAGCCAGAAGGGTTTGTTGAATTCTGCACACGTGCGGCCTCGGCCGAGGGCGTGGCTGATGCCGCCTTCCATTACAAAACCGTCACAGATGTCGCGTCGGATCTGAGTTTCAAACGCCGGTCGATCAATATGATGAGCGATGGGAACGCTCAGGTGTTGACGCAGCGTTCGGTTACCTTCGACGTCTTCCTGGGCGATAGGACTTTCCCAGATCGCAACCTTCTTGAATTGTTCCAGCCGTTTGCACAGCGGCCGAGCAATCGCCGGGTCCAGTCCAAAGTCGTTAAAGTCCATGTCCAGTTTGAAGTGATCCGGCACGGCATCGGACAATCGAGCGACCTGATCCCCAAGGTCGAACCATGGTCTCGCCTTGGTCTTAAATGTCGTATAACCGTGCTTGACAGCCTCAGCGCATTCAAGAATCCAGTCTTCGACCGGCATGTCAATCGCCCACCAGCCGACGTGAGCGAACGAGCGAACTTTCCGGCCGAGCAGTGCCCAGACTGGCGTGTCGAGCGATTTGCCAACCGCATCGAATAGGGCCATCTGCAATCCGGCTCCCAGCGAATCGTCCCACATTACCGACGCGGGGTGTTTTCCGTTCGCGCGATCGACGGCTTCATCCGTCACTTCACCCCAGGTGTAGTAGGGCATCGTTTCGCCGACGCCCACGACTCCGTTGCTGAGCGTGACTTTGCACAGTTCGAACAGGGACCAGTGTGGAATCTCGCGAACCATGTTCCGCCACGGCACTTCCTTTAATGGCATGTCGACCCAGATTCGTTCGATCGATTCGATTTTCATCCGTCTGATCTTTCTGATTCCTGCGTGCGATGCTTGACTGACTGGTGCGGATTCAACGACCCTGCAGTACAAGCATATCGAGTGGCGGCGAATATTTCGTCCGGTCTGCTGATCAGAACCACCGGGAAATCGAAGACACGCAGAAAACGAAACATGACAGTACGTATTGAGAACATCCGCTGCATCGCCACCGCTCCTGCCGACATTCGCCTGGTCGTGGTGAAGGTCGAAACCAGTGACGACGGATTGCATGGTCTGGGCTGTGCTACGTTCACGCAGCGACCGCTGGCCGTGATTGAAGCTGTCGACAAATATCTCGCTCCGTTTTTGAAAGGACGCAACGTCGATGAGATCGAAGACATCTGGCAATCCGCGTACGTCAGTTCTTACTGGCGTCAGGGCCCCGTTCTGAATAACGCCTTATCCGGTGTCGACATGGCAATGTGGGATATCAAAGGCAAGCGAGCTGGCATGCCGGTGCACGAGCTGCTGGGCGGTAAGTGTCGCATGGCTGCGCCCGTGTATGTGCATGCTTCGGGACGTGAGTTCCAGGACGTCATCGACGACGCTCACAAATTGATGGTTGAAGGCTTCCGTCACATTCGTATGCAGGTGGAAGTGCCCGGCCAGGCGACCTACGGCACAGAATCGGACCTGCAGACTCACGAAACCGTCGACGGCCCAACCGCGCCGCAGAATGTGTTTGAACCGGCCGATTACGTCCGGCTGGCCCCCAAACTGTTCGAAACGGCTCGCAACCAGCTAGGTGACGAGATTGAACTGCTGCACGATATTCACGAGCGCCTGCCCGCTGCCCTCGCCATTCAGCTGTCAAAGGATCTGGAACCGTATCGACTGTTCTTTCTGGAAGACGCGCTGCCTCCGGAGGATATCAACAGTTTTCGCCGTCTGCGGGCCGCCAGCAGTACTCCGATTGCCATGGGAGAACTGTTCACCAACGTCAACGAATACCTACCGCTGATCAAGGAGCAGTTGATCGACTTTATTCGAGTGCATCTGTCGGATATCGGCGGTTTGACGCCCGCTCGCAAGCTGGCTGCACTTTGCGAATTCTTCGGGGTTCGCACCGCGTGGCACGGACCGGGAGACACTTCACCCATCGGACACGCGGCCAACCTGGCGCTGGATCTTGCCGTGCCCAATTTCGGCATTCAGGAGTTCACGCGATTTAATCAGGCAACTCTGGATGTGTTTCCGGGCTGTCCGGAACTGCGCGACGGAATGCTGTGGGCCAATGAGCAACCTGGCTGGGGCATCGATATCGATGAATCGCTGGCCAGCCGCTATCCGTACCGGGACCATCCTTTCAATGGCGCGTGGCCGGCGATTCGTCGTCGCGACGGAAGCGTGATTCGTCCCTGAACAGTTACCACTCATGTTTTTGTCCACAATGCCGCGGAGATGATAATGTCACGAATTGCGATTGCGGAATGTAAGCAGGAAGTTTCGACTTTCAATCCTTCCCCCAGCCGGTACGAAGATTTCCGAACGGCCCGTGGGCAGGCCGTTGTCGACTATCATCGCAGCGTGAAGGAAGAAGTTGGCGGAGCGTTAAGCGTATTCGATGCGGCGGACGACGTGGAACTGGCGCCCGCGTTTGCGGCCAGTTCCAACACATCAGGCGGAGTACTTTCAGCGGACAGTTTTGAACGGCTGAGCAGTGAGTTTCTGAACAGCCTGGACGAACTGGGCAGCGTCGACGCGGCGTATTTCAGTCTGCACGGGGCGATGCAGGCGGAAAACGAAAACGATCCGGAAGGCTATCTGCTGCAGGAAGCACGCCGCATTCTTGGCGAAGACATTCCGTTTGTGGTCTCGCTGGATCTTCACGGAATTCTGACAGACCGCATGCTGAAACACGCGGACGCGGTCGTTGCGTTCCATACCTATCCTCACGTCGATTTTTTCGAAACGGGGGCTCGAGCGGCAAAGCTGCTGCTGCAGATTGTGGCGGGCGACGTTCGGCCGGTGACCGCACGAGTGAAAATCCCCGTGCTGGCACGCGGCGATGAAATGATCACTGAATCCGGTGCGGTTTCTGAGTGCATTCGGCTGGCCCAATCGTTTGAAGCCAGCGATAAAGGACTTTCTGCAGGCGTGATGTGGGGCAATCCGTTTACCGATGTTCCGGAACTTCGTACCAACGGCTTTGTCGTGATGAATGGTGACGAAGCGACTGCAAAGGAACGGGCCATCGACCTGGCGAATCGCTTCTGGAAACACCGTGAAAAAATGCAGGTGCCACTGACTGGTCTGGAAGACGCCATTCGGCAGGCCGCCGCCGTTGCGTCAGGAGCAGTCGCGATGATCGACGCTGCCGATGCTACCAGTTCCGGCGCATCAGGTGACAGCAACGCGATCGTGCGGGAGGCAGTGCGCCAGGGATACAAGGGCCGCTTACTGGCGCCCATCGTGGACGCGGCTGCGGTTCAGCAGGCGATGACAGCAGGCGTCGGTGCGACAATTCAAACCACCGTCGGCGGCGCGCTGGACCCTGCTCGGTTTCAGCCGCTGGAATTGCAGGTTCGCGTGCGATCACTGTCTGACGGCAGCTTTTTCAGCGAGTCATTCGGCTGGAACTGGAACTCCGGCGACACGGCCGTGCTGGAATCCGACAACATTACGCTGGTGGTCGGTACGTACCCGGTCAGCCTGTTTGATCGTTCGTGGTTCTACGCCAACGGACAGGATCCCAAGCGCTTCGATATGGTGGTGGTCAAGTCGCCGCACTGCGAGCCACATATGTTTGCCGACTGGTGTGCGCAACTGATCAACGTGGACGCACCCGGATCAACCAGCGCGAACCTGAAAAGTCTGGGACACACCATCTGTGCGCGACCGATCTTTCCACTGGACGATGGCGTCAAATTTCATCCCGTGGCCGACGTGTTCCGCAGAAGTTGACAGTCTGTCCACCGGGCCTCACAACCGCGGGTACCACTGGCTTTGCCAGTGCCCCGGCCTGCTGTGTACCACTTCTATGAAAAGTATTTGCTTGCCAATGAACGATTTGGAAATATGCGGCGAGGATCCCAGTCTTTTATCCGAGCATCGGCTTTTGGCTTAGCCCAAGTGGGTGATTTCGAGTCGTGGAGGCTGCCCATACTGGCAACGAGTGGCTGACGAGCTTAATGAATAAGCGGTCAGACCCAAGTGGTACTCGAGCTTACCTCCACATTCCGGGTCCGCGTGAACAATTCCAGATTCGTTCGTTGATCATCATTCTGCCCCTTCTTTGTGGCGACGTCTTCAGCACGCTGCACAGCGAGCATTGACGAGCATTGACGAGCGGTTGTACACGAACCGCAGCCGTTACATCAA
>JAQWLN010000202.1 GCA_029247265.1 Fuerstiella sp. | reverse complement strand
CCCCGCCTGATGCAGTATACGGGTGACACATTTATCTGGGTTCTGGCCGGGGCATGCTGCTATCTGCTGGGCGTCGTCTTTCTGTTGAACGACACACGAGTCCGCTACTTTCACTGCGTGTGGCACGTACTCGTGATCATGGGCAGTATTTGTCACTACATCGTCATCAGCGACATCGCCGCACGGGCGGCGTAGTACTGCATGGCCGTAACCAGGTTCGATCCACCTCTCGGAAATGTATTGCCGCAGACCGTTGGACGACCTCACGCATGACCTGGCTCTCCACCTTGCCGAATTGTCTTGATGTCCGCAATTGCCGTGAACAGTCTGGCCACCTGGGACAGCCACGGGATGCCGCGCAGCAGTAAATGCCGTCGGTTGCTGCGATCTCGGTGCACAAGTTCCGGTGTTTATCCGGTACTCCTGTGGAATAGAGCATCCGTCGATGAATACGGGAATCAACTTCACTTGCACGTGTTATCGATCATCCGTTTTCTTTCACCGCAGCGGCATGATGAACGATGGCAAACCATCGTTTGTACACACGGAAGTACCGTTCTCTGTGATCCGGGCCGGGCGTTCGTCAACGGTGATTGTCATGTCGACTCGATATGGGATGTCGACGACGCCCCTCGTCAGTCACGCCAACGGACAACATTGTGACACATGACGTTCACGCCAGGTCACGTTTTGGTCAACACACGATCGTAGACTTCGCGGATGCGTTCGGTCATGAATTCGTGGCGGAATTGCGAGGCGAAACGCTCTCGGCCGGTGGCTCCAAGACGTTCTCGCAGCGCAGCATCACTGGCCAGTCTGACGATCACCGTTGCTAACGGTTCGACCGACCTCGCGGGAACCAGAAAACCCGTTTCGTCATCGATGCAGACTTCCGGTGCACCGTCGATATCGTAACTGACAATCGGCTTGCCACAGATCAGCGCCTGTGGCAGCACTCGTGCGAGTCCTTCCCAGACGCTGGTATGAGCCACCACGTCAATTGCGTGAATGTAGTTGGTCACCTGATCGGGCGGAACCAGTCCGGCGAAAATGAAGTGCTGGCTGAGTCCCAGTTCGGCGATGCGGTTTTCGAACTGTGCTTTCAGAATGCCGTCACCCACGAACAGAAACCGCACGTTGGGCACGCTGGCGACAATTGCGGGCGCCGCTTCGATGAGGTACTCATGGCCCTTCAGATTGAACAGCCTGGCGATCTTTCCAACGACGATATGCGAATCATCGATACCAAGTTGCTGACGTATATCATCACGTGACCGTGACGGTTGCAGAAACGCATCCACGTCCATCCCGCTGAAGATCGTCGTGTATTTTTCGGGCGTGCCGATCCCGGCCGCAAGATACTGCTGCGACATCGCATCGCAGACCGATATGAAATGCTGACACCAAGGCTCTGCCTGTTTTTCGGCGGACCGGTAAGCACACTGCAGCACGGCTGGCTGGCCGAAGTGAAACGCGGCTCCGTGAATACTGTGCACACACGGAATCCCCAACGCGAATGTGGCGCGGCGCCCCATAATGCCGGCTTTGGAACTGTGGGTGTGAACGACGTCCGGCTGATAGTCTTTCAGCATTCGTTTCAGTGCGAAGTAACACTTTGTATCTCGCCACGGATGCAGGCTGCGGTGCATCTCAGGCAGCACACGCAGGTCAAGTCCACGGTCGATCGCACGTTGCTCCAGAGTTCCTTCCGGACCAAGACCGGGGCCGGTGATCAGACAGACTTCGTCTCCGTGAATGTGGTGCTGGTCGTCGACATTAAACAGCGTGTTTTCCTGCGCTCCACCGATGATCAGTCGCGTGATGATGTGAGCGGTTCGCATGGGACGTGGCCGACAGATTGAAAAATCGGGTATCGAAAGGCAATGTTGGTCTTGTTCGGACAGTTCCGTGCAAAGCGCTGACACGGAACATCTCAACAGGAACGATCATTCAGGGTATAAGCTGGTCTTCAGGATAATCAACGTGAACGAGATACAGCCCTTCCGGCGTCGCCGTACATCCCGCCTGACTACGATCCATGGAGGCCACGACGTCGGCCATGTACTCCGGCGGTTCCGTTTCGGTGCCAATTCGCAGCAGCGTTCCCACGATCGCTCGCACCATGTTGTATAGAAACCCATCGGCCATAATTTCGAAGCAGATCAGTGGTGACTTCGGATCTTCGTGTGGTCGGGCATCCGTTGGCTGCCAGCAGTGCCCCACCGCATCGCGTTGATCGTCGCTGTTTTCTTCCGAACTGGTGCCTTCGTCAAATGGTGTCGTTTGCTGGATAGAGGCTGGCGTCCACAGCGACCAGTGCGGTACTCGCTGCAGTGTGGCTTCCATAACAGTACGAACGCTGGTCGCTTTATTCGGGTAGTTTGTTTCGAAACAGCGGAAGTCGTGTGTCCCCAGCAGGCTCGGCAGAGCTTTCTGCATGGCGGCAACGTTCAGCATTCGTCGTGATCGGTGGGCCAGGTTCCGTAGAAACGGTGGCAGAACAGCGCCGTCGAAGATCACGTAGCGATATCTTTTTCTGACAGCCGAGTACGTGGCATGAAACTGATCAGAGACTTCCCGCGTCTGCACAATGGCGATGTCATCGGGCAGAAATCGCTGCAGCCCTCGTCGAAACTGCGGCCCGGCGATTGTTGATTCCGTGCGAAAACAGGCCACCTGCCCCAGGGCGTGAACCCCTGAGTCTGTGCGACCTGCGCAAAGCACATTGCAACGAGTCCCCGTCAGTTTTTCTGTCGCACGTTCCACGTACTCCTGAACAGTTTTTCCGTTCGGTTGAATCTGCCAGCCGTGATAATGAGTCCCCTCGTAGGCGACCGTCAGCATGATGTTACGGTACATGGCGCGATGTTAACGATTCATCCCGGTGCCGGAAACGTGCCCACTGGAATTCCATGACCAGTCTACAGGTACAGTAGGTAGTTGGGGGGGCGACGATCGCGCAGCAACGGCGACGAGTGCTGTGACAAATGGGCATTGAGAAAAGTGTCCGTCGTATATGCTGGTGATCGAGTATGTTTCCCTGCAGGCCCATGCAAAGGAAAACCCGCTGCCACTCAGGGGACAGTTGGATCTGAAAACGAAGCTGAACTCACGGAAAAGGCTGAGAAAACACGATCTCAAGCTCCGGCCTGACGATCGTCTTTCGTTTCTCTGCCACCCTATAATCCGTACATCCTGCCCCCTTTATCTGTCTCGAAACCTCGAACGTATTTGACCTCACATCACGCCGTGGGGTACACTTGTCGATAAAGAAAACATTACTTCCCACCCATTGCGAGCCCTTCCTCCTCCCTTGCTCGCACTAGTCCGTTTGATGCGAGTCTCACCATGCACGCATCTGTGCGCTCAGTATGGCATCGTCTGTTACTGGTTGTCTTTGTGGCAGCCACGACGAGCACAGCTTCTGCCGATGAACCGCTTCATCGCCGAATTGACCAGGCATTCTACGCAACGGCTGTCGGGCCAGTTGCGGACAAGGTGGATGATCTGAATTTTGCGCGGCGTGCTTATCTGGACCTGAATGGGCGAATTCCGGCGGTCGACGAAGTGCGAGCGTATCTCGCCAGCCCCGAGGAAAACCGCAGAACGCGGCTGATCGATCAGTTGCTTGCGTCCGGAGACTTCTCGGGACATCTGGCAACGACGTTTGACGTCATGTTTATGGAGCGTCGTGGTGGCAAGCACATCAAGAGCGACGATTTTCGAGCGTGGCTGAAAGCATCCTTCGAACAGGAAAAGCCTTTCCATCAGTTGGCGGCGGAATTGATCACCGCAGACACTTCGGCTGCCAATCGGCCTTCGGCGGCGTTCCTGCTGGAACGTGATGTCGAACCGAATCTGCTGACACGGGAAATCGCTCGCATGTTTTTCGGCATGGACCTTCAGTGTGCTCAATGCCACGACCATCCCAATGTCGACGACTACAAACAGGAAGACTACTACGGGCTGCACTCATTCGTCAGTCGTTCTTCGCTGTTCCAGCCGGATAAGAAGAAACCGGCGGTCCTGGCGGAAGCGGCTGATGGTCAGTCACCTTTCAAATCTGTCTTTACGAGTCGCGAAGCGTTCACGTCGCCTCGCATGCCGGGTGAAGTGGAAATCACGGAACCCGTATTTGAGGCCGGTGACGAATACAAGACACGTCCCGCCAAAACTGTCGCCTCCGTTCCCACATACAGTCGACGAGCAAGGCTGGCAGAATCCGTGGCGAGCGGCAGCAATCATTACTTCCGTCGCAATATCGCCAATCGATTGTGGGCGATGATGATGGGCCGAGGACTGGTGCATCCCGTGGACATGCATCATTCGATGAATCCACCGTCTCATCCGGAACTGATGACTCTGCTGGCTGACGAATTCGCGGCCATGAATTTCGAAGTCAAGCCGTTCCTGCGTGAACTTGCACTCACGGACGTGTACCAGCGGTCGCATCAGTTCACTCAGCCACAGCCCGTCGAAGTGGCCGCCCTGGGCACCACAATCGAGCAGCTTCAACAGCAGCGAACGACGGCCAACGATCTGACTCTGCAGAAGGAAGATGAAGCTCAGGCGGCGCTGGAGCAACTTGATGCAGCTTTGGCCGCGGCCGAACCTCAGCGAGCGGCACTTGCCAAGGTTCGTGCAGCAGCTACTGCAGCAGCAAAGAAACGTGATGACGCAGTGACAGCACAGCAGGCAAAGAAGGCCGCCCTCGAAGCCAAACAGACGTTTGCTGCGGCCGTGAAGGAAACTCTGGACAGGGCCAGCGCCGCAGCCGATCTGCTGGCATCGCCAAAGGACCTGACTGCGACAGTTGCAATATTGAATACTCGCAACACCGCGAACACTGCTGAACTGAAGAAGCTGCAGCAGGCGTTTGATGCCGCGGCCAAAGCCTCGGCCGCCGCAAATGAAGTACTGACGACGGCCCGAGCCGCAGAAAAGACAGAGCGGGACAAATACACTCCGCTGCAGCCGCCACTCAGACAACACCGCGCCGCAATGGTCAAGGCATTCAAGGAATCGCAGCAGGCATACATTCTGGTCACCCATCGCGACCAGGAAGTCGAGTACCTGCAGAATCTAATCAGACAGACCGATGCAGCGTCTAAGCTGCCTGCGACACGGTCCGCCGCCACAGTTGTCGAGCAACAATATAAGGTGGCGCTCCAGTCCGTTGACACGTCGGCAAAGCAAATGGCAGACGCTGCAAAAACGAAGACTGCGGCCGCCACGAAAAAGGCCACTGCACAGGAAACAGTGACCAGACTCACACTGGCGATGCAACAGCAGCAGCAGGCCAACAACGCTCTGGCGGCCGCTCTGAAGAATGCAACGGCAGCCGCTTCCGCCCTGCAGGATCAGGCAATTGCAGAAATGGCCACGGAACTGGAAAAATCCGCGGCACGCACCTCTGCCAGGATCGGCGAGACCAGCAGCCAGCTTGGTGTGGCAACCACAGAAATGGAAACAGCCGGGCAGACGGTTGCCGACATGCAAGCAAAGGCCGATGCGGCGAAGCGGCAGACTGACGTGGCTCGCCAGCAGGCTGCTGAAGCTGACAAGAAAAGAACCGAATTGCAGACCACTGTTGCGACGTTAGTGACCGCGAAAAACGAAGCTGACGCTTCTGTGATCGAACAGTCAACTCAACAGTTTCACCTTGCGACCGTCGAATGCCTCACGCCTGAACAGTTAACCTGGAGTATTCTGCAGGCATCCGGTCAGATCGAACGGCAGGTGATCGCTGAGCTGGCAAAACTGAACAAGGAAAAGCCGCTGACGGACGCGCAGAAAGCTGACGCCGCAGCGCTGGCGAAACGCCACGCCGAGGCTGAAGCGGCCGCCCTGGCATCACTGACAAAAACGGCAGCTGGCTTTGTAAAGCTGTTTGCCGCCGAACAGGGGCAGCCGCAGGATGACTTTTTTGCGACGGTCGACCAGGCACTGCTCTTCGCCAATGGCACCCAGATGCGATCGTGGCTGTCTCCGTCCGGTGACAACCTGACCGGTCGGCTGCTCAAACTTGAAACACCTGGTCTGATTGCAGACGAACTCTACCTGTCGACACTGGTTCGCAAGCCGACTGCAGATGAAATCAAGGACGTGTCCCTGTATCTTGCGGCACGTGGAGATAAGAAGAAAGAGGCTGTTCAGGAACTGGCCTGGGCATTGGTGACGTCGTCTGAGTTTCGTTTTCAGTATTAGAACGTTGTTACTGATTCAATCTGAGGGCGAGTGTGCCACTGGCTCTGCCAGTGTTTTCACGAACCTGACGGCACTGGCAAAGCCAGTGGCACACATGATAATGCTGAACTGTTGATCCGTTCCCGCAAAGGATAAAGCTATGAAGGCCGGATACGCTTGTCAATCGCCCGAGCACACACTTGCTCGGCGACAGTTTCTAGGTTCCGTCGCAGGCGGTTTTGTCGTTGGCGGCCTGGGGGCACTCACGAATCCGGCAGTCGCCGCAGCGCTCGAACGTAAGCAGATGCGCGTGCTGGTGATGTTCATGTCCGGTGGACTCAGCCAGCTGGAAAGCTGGGATCCCAAACCCAAAACGGATACTGGTGGGCCGTTCCGATCCATTCCCACCGCTGTTCCCGGCATGCACATTTCAGAACTGCTGCCGCAGACTGCCGTCCACATGGATAAGCTGTCCCTCATCCGCAGTATCGATACGAAAAACGGCGACCACGGCAAGGGACGCTACCAAATGACCTTCGGTCGCAACCAGATGCCCGGTGTGGCCTATCCACATCTGGGAGCGGTTTGCGCAAAAGGGCTTGAACGAGCGGACAATCCACTGCCCGGACACATCAAAATCGGCGGCGGTTCGCGCGGAACCGACTCTGCGTATCTGGGCCCAAAGTACGCCAGCATCGGCATCAACGGGAAACCACCGGCCAACTCATCACGAGCGTCAAATCTGACTGAAGACATCGACATTCTGAGAAACAAGTTTCGGCAGAAGGCCAACGAACGCTTCGCCCAACTTCGTCGGACTGCAGAGACCGACGTCTACACTCAAAGTTTTGAGCAGGCTCGTCAACTGATGGAACGACGGGATGTCTTCGATGTGGAAAAGGAACCTGGTTCTGAAAAGGAACGATACGGCGATTCGCAGCTGGGCAAGCACTGTCTGATGGCTCGTCGCCTGCTGGAAAACGGCATTCCCTTTGTGCAGGTGTCGCACTCCAACTACGACACTCACAACGAAAACTTCAACTTCCATCTTGAGCAGCTGGGAGAATTCGATCGCGCGTTTTCGGCATTGGTCGGCGATCTGCATGAACGAGGCATGTTGGAGACAACTCTGGTTGTTGTCATGTCAGAATTCGGCCGCACGCCAAAGATTAATGCTCGCTACGGTCGAGACCATTGGGGCAAAGCATGGTCGGTCTGTGTGGGTGGAGCAAAGATTCAGCCGGGAGCCATCATTGGAGCCACCAACGCCAACGGCACGGAAGTCTCCGAACGTTCGGTGGAACACGGTGATCTGTTTCACACGTACTTATCAGCCGTGGGTATGGAATCGAATGGTTCCTTTGACATCGGTGGGCGCGACATGCCCATCGCCGATCCTTCTCGCGGCCCGATCAGCGAACTAATCTCCTGATGCGGGGCGGCCCGCAGCCGATGCGAGCTGCCGCTCGGAAACGCTCCGTTGTCGCTCCAGAAAGAACTTTGCAGGGTGTAAGAAGTCATACCGAGAACGCAGACTGCCACATGCCTGGAGCGACCAACGGGAGCGGACCATCTCATTCCGAGCGTTAGCTCGAATAGACCGACGAAGACGGATCTGAAAGATGCCAGCAACCATGAGTCTTGACGCAAAACTAACTCACGTGTTGCATGAGTGGAAGCACGGCAAGCCGATGGTGGCCTGTCGTTTCGATCCACTCGGGCGTTTCCTGTTCTCCAGTTCCGAAGACTACACACTGCAGCGCTGGAACGTGGACTCCGGCGAAAAAACTGCGTGGGAAGCGCACGACAGCTGGGTTCGCGATTTTGCATTTTCGCCCGATGGTCAGGTTTGCATTTCCGCCGGCTGCGATGACCGCATGATTTTCTGGAATACAGCTGATGAGAAACCGGCGCCTGTGCGGACCGTCGTCGCGCACAAGGGTTGGGTGCGAGCATTGGATGTGCAGCAGGGGACAGGTCTGATTGCTTCGGGGGGGAACGACAACCTCGTGAAGCTGTGGTCGGCTGACGGCGAACCCGTGCAGGAACTGGCGGGGCACGCGAATAACGTGTACAGCGTCTTCTTTCATCCCACAGAAGACGTACTGTTGTCCGGTGATCTGGCAGGTGTCGTAAATCAGTGGGAAGTGTCGACAGGAAAACTTGTCCGCAGCTTAGAAGCCAAAGATCTGCATTCGTACAACAAAGGCCAGCAGGTCAACTACGGAGGTGTGCGGGATATTTCGCTGAGTCCGGACGGTAAGGTTCTGGCCTGCACCGGCCTGCATAAAGCGACAAACCCGCTGGGAGCCGTGAACGAACCACTGGTGCTGCTGTTCGACTGGGCGAAGGGCGAAAAGATTCGCAGTCAGCCCGCCGACGGCGTCAAGGGCATCGGGTGGCGAACAAAGTTTCTGGCCGACGGCAGCGAAGTCTGCGGAACCGGTGGCAGTGGAGGAGGATACCTGGTGTTCTTCACGCCCGGTGAAGAAAAGCCCTTTCACAAACTGAAGTTAAAAGACACCGTCCGCGATATGGCCCTGCATCCGAAAGGTTTGCTGGTTGCCACGACTCACTACGACGGTCACATCCGTCTTTGCCAACTGACGGCAAAGAAGGCATAAGCTGCGACCGATGCCTGTCATCGCCTGAGTCGGTTTGTTGGGTCGCTTGGAAACAGCAGGATTCCCGGCAACAATTCCTGCGTATTTGCGTGCGAAATCCCAACAGCGAAATTAATCGATATGCGCAATGTCCCCATCCGTCGTCGGGAGTTTCTCGAATCCTCAGCCGCTGCTGTAGCTGCTCTGGGGACTATCAACGTGACGGAGGCGGCACCGACTGCTGTCTCACAGGAAGCCTCGCCCGTCGCCGATTCATTGGTTCATTCACAAGAATGGGAATCGCTGAACCCTGGTTACTGGCAGGTCAAAGATGGCGCTCTGCGAAGACGGCTGACCAATGTTGGCGATCGAGCTCGCAGCACCGGTTTTCCTTTTCATTCGGCGACAAAAGGTGGAGTGATGCAGACGGAGTACGACCCGTCCCTGCCCGACGGTGTCATCTATCGTCGAGACTGGAAGCTTGCTGGTGAATACAGCATCGAAGCAGTGTTCACATACCGTGCTACGCGAACCGCT
>JAQWLN010000181.1 GCA_029247265.1 Fuerstiella sp. | reverse complement strand
CCCGGACGAATGCCACCATAATTTTCGGTTCCCTCGTCGCGTGTAAAGTCGAAGTACCCCAGTGTGCCGGAACGAAACATCAGCAGGTTCCGAGACCCCGACAGCTGCCCGCAGCCGTAGGACTTGGGGACAGCCATGGGTTTCGCTTCTCCGGAAACGACATCCAGAGCAGACGGGTGGGCGATGATCGTGTCTTCATTAATCAGCGGGCGAGTCGTGTAGCTGACCTTCTTCTCCCACAGACGATATCCGTCTGTAGCATGGTACGCCGCGATGCGACCGCCGACCTCAGACGGAAGCTTGAATCTTGTTGGCTGGTAGAACATCAGCACGATGTCGTGACCGGCACTGAATGCCAGAGTCGTCCCGAACACCTCTTCGTCGGTCTTCCATATCCGCATACCGGTCTTTGCGTTCAGCGTAACCAGCTGACCGTTTTCATGGCCGACTGGCGGAGTCTTCGGTTTCTGCCCACGTCGCGCGGGCGCATTCGACAACAGGTCATCCAGCGCCAGAGCACGATCGATCAGATGAACGTGGCCGGCACCGATGGCGATGGCATTGTGGCGAATCGATTCCTGAGCGTCATAGCGCCACAGCAATTCTTCTGTAGTGACATCAAACGCGAACAGTGACGTGGATTCCGAAAACTGTCGCTGCATGTGGTCGTCAGCGCGGATATAAGCATGCCGCACGACGTGAGTCTCGTTGGATGTCGACCCAAACAACACTCCGTCTTCGCACGCAATATATCCCCAGACGGCTGGCTTCTCATCCGGATGCGGCGGTGCACGGAATGTTGCAGTTACCTTGCCAGTGGCGGCATCAACCCTCAGGCAGTCGGCACCATTCCGAATAAAAATGCTGCCTTCCGCGATGCAGATATTGCTGCCCGTCACTGCAGTGCCCGCCAGATGGTCCGCGTTATATGCGTCCAGAATACCCTTCTGTTCAAGACGCCACAGCGGATGCCCGTTGTACGCGTCGACCGCAATCAGTTCATCCAGCCCTTCGGCAAACAAACGACCTTCGTGAAACAGTGGCGATGGTCCGCGCCCGTGACGCTGAGGCAGATCCAGATCGATATCACGAAACCAGACGGCAGACAACGGCCCTTTGATGGTGTCGGTGGAACACAGCGTGTTGGCGGGATTCGAATACAGGTGCGTCCATTCCCCTGCGCCCTCAAGAGCCCCGCGAGTGTTGACGGACATGGAACCGGTCGAACCGATGCACACAACACCGCCATACGGTCTCTGCAACCGTGATGCCTCGGCAGACGCCACGGAAGAAGCACCAGCGTTCAGCGAACGCTGCGACACTACCTGGTTGGCGAAATACTTAGGAAAATGGGTCGCCGACGGATCGCCCACATGGACCGTCACTCGTGTGCCGTAGACCCCGGCCGAATGCAGCTTCCGCCGAGCCGTGGCGACACGATCAGCGTCCGGATCAATCGCGACGACAAACACGTCGGACTGCCGAGTCAGTTCGTAAGCCAGTTGACCGTCACCACAGCCCAAATCCACGCAATAGCCGTGCGTCACCCTCGATCGCCTGATGATCTCGGCGGCTGCCTGCGCGATTTCGGGATTCTCCAGATACGGCGAAGCCGCTGCCTGCGTTCGATGTGCGATCGATTCCGTGGCATCCTTCGATGCGGCCCCGTAGCAGTGAATGACTCCGCTGGCCGTGCTGACAAACAGCTGCCCGTTCGACGCTGCCAGCCCATGCGCCACATCATCGACCTCGGCCGACCAGAGCTGTTTCCCATCCTGAACACTCACCGTCGCTATTCGCTTTCCATTGCTCGTCACAACCGTTTTGTCGGCCACGATCACCGATGTCCCCGCAGGCACACCTTTCACCTGCCACTGAGATTCGTGTGCCGGCACAGTGATCGGCTGACCTTTGCGATCATTGGTCTTCTTCATAACGACGTTCAGAAGACTCAGTTGATCGCCACTGCCGTGTACGACACCCGCTGGAGATGCAGCCACAGCTCCGGCCACGCGACCGTCCAGCAGAGAGCCGTCCCCCGTGCGATAGGCATAACCTCCGTTATAAATCAGCTCCCCCGCCAGAACAGCCGTCGTTCCGCCGCGTCTGGTGTTCTCCTGCAGACGATAATATTCGAACTCGCCGCTGCCACGTTGAAACACGGCAGGCACAGCTCTTCCGGTCGGCACAAATAATCGATCATCGTTAGCAAGCAGGTATCCCTGTGCCGACACGCCGCTTTTGGCATTGGCTCCACCGTGTGGCTGTGGCATTTCAATTCCTCCGGAACTGTCATTCGTCCAGACGATTTCTCCTGTGTCCGGATTCATCGCTCGAATGAAGACGCCTTCCGACTGCCAGATACCCGCCGCCCAGTACAGCAGCCCGTCATGAATGACGGGACCACCGCGAGCCGGCCATTTGGAAATCATCTGAGTATTGCCGAGAACCCGGTCATCCTGCGGCCCGCCCCGCCAGCGTTCAATCAAGCTGCCATCGGACAGCTGCAGGGCGTACAGATAACCATCGTCGCTGACAACATACAGCCGGTGCTTCCACACCGTTGGAGCGAACCTGACCGGTCCCTCCGTGAAGAATGTCCATTTCAATGATCCCGTCGCTGCATCCAGAGCCTTCACAGTTCCGTTAACGGAGCTGGCAGAAAACACCAGTCCGTCAGACACGACAACGTGATTGGCCCGATCAAAATTCATCCGATCATCACGCGGCCATGCCGGCGCCGGTGCATGTTGAGGAAACCACGACCATTGCAGCGCCAATTCTGCCGGCAGAACATCCGGCGTGTAACCACTGCGGGCTGCATCCGCTCGCCAGGTAGTCCAGTCGGTAGCGTTCACCGATGAGATCGCTGCCAGACCAACAGCAAGTACAGAAACAAACAGCTTCACTGTGGAATGTTGAACGAACATCTGGTGGGGCTTTGCTATGGAAGAAAGGGCGGGCAGCAGAAGCAGCGGACGTCACTGGCATGAATCAGCGGCTGAGTTGTGTGGTTAGGCGATGGTCGCGAGCCAGTAGCTCTGCGAATGAATCATGACACGTTTACCAGGCCGTGTAAATTCGCAGGCACGTTTATGTCGGTCTGTGAACTCACGATTCGCTTTCAGCCGTTAGCAGTAGGGTCCGCTTCGTGGACCGTTCCGGAAGTCAAAACGCCTGAATGGCGCTGTCCAGATCGATTCGGTCCGCACGGCAGCCCCTAACTCCCTGGCAGCCCGCACTACGTTTCAGCATCTTGCAAAAGTCCGACCAGAGACGTCAGCACCGCCTCCTTATTGTGGTACCAGTCACGAGCCAGAACCACGCAGATGTTCCACCCGAAGGCTTTCAGCAGCTGCGGCTTGATCAATTCGCGTTCCAGCAGATCAGCCTGCCGATACCAATGCTGGCCGTCGACAAGAATTCCCAGACGGTATTCCTCGTCACCGTCACGACGGACCGCCAGGTCACAGCGAAAATGTGACTGACCGACATTCAGATCCACTTCGAAGCCACGTCCGTTCAGCTCATGAGTAATCTGCTGAACAAGAACATCGACCTCTTCCGTCGGCAACAGGGTTGACTCATCCCGACCACTCAGGTTGCGCAGCACAGTCGCGACGGTGTCAGCTCGTCCTGCCGAGCAGGCCTCGGCATAACGCAGGTAATTCTTCAGACAGCCGGCGCCGTCGTTGTAGTCGTTGGTAATGGCAGACGATCTCATCGAACTTACCAGTGCCATAAAATGTTTGGCCCGTGAAAACGCCACGTTCAGTCGTTTTTCGCCACCAGACATATTGATGGGGCCGAAATTCATTCGCGTCTTCCCCTGAGCATCCGGCCCGTAGCAGACGCTCATGATGATGATGTCGCGTTCATCGCCCTGAATATTCTCCAGATTCTTTACGATCAGTCCGTTGAACTGTCCGTCTTCTTCGCGTTCCAACTCGGCGTCCAGCAGCTCGGCAAACTCAGCATCGTCATCGGCCAGAGCTCGCAGGGCGTTCTCGATTTCCTGTTGCTGTGCCTCTGAAAACGCAACGATTCCGATCGTGGGGTCGGTTTCGCCAAACAGCAGTTGCCTCACCAGCACAGCGATGTATTGGGCTTCCGGCCTGTTACGCCGCTTGCTGTAGACCCCGTTCTCCAGAAAATGAAAACTAACAGGACGGTTCTGCAGCGCTTCCGCCGATGTCGTGCCGTCTTCTGCCGACGTAACCAGAATCTCCTGCCGACGATCAGTGGGCAGTTGTTCTTCGGGCACTGTCAGCAATCGCCCACTGTAGAAAGCATGGTTCGAGAAACTGATCAGCGACTCCGAGCGACTGCGATAATGCCAGCCCAGCATGCGGGACGGCAGGTTGCGAGCCGCGTGATTCAGGAAGCTACTGCTGTTCAGGTCATACTGAACAACTTCACCCTCTTCTTCGATCGTTAATTCGTCGTCTTCGTCATCGCGTTTCGAAGCGAAGAACCTTGTCGGCGGCAGCTGCATTTCATCACCAACAACAATGGTCTGTTCGGCACGAAACAAAGACGGAATAGCCTCTTCCAGAGTCACCTGGCTGGCTTCATCAAAGATCACAACGTCGAAATGACGAGCGGTCAGGGGCAGCGTGTCGGAAACACTCAGGGGACTCATCAGCCACACCGGTTTCAGATCACGAATCACCAGCCCCGAATCACCGGCAGCCAGATCACGAATCGACTTGAACCGCATGGACTTGCCGAACTCATGCTCCACTTCCCGTCGACCGCGATTGTACGACTTCTTGAAATCCTTCTGTGAGGGCTGCAGTTGAGCGGCAGGCTTCGCGGACAAATCCACGTGTTCGATAAACCGCTGCCGTACCGACTCCCTCACCACAGCCGCATTAACTCTCAGCCAGCGATCGGTGATCGTCGCGATCTCTGACAGCTGTCGGTCCCGCACGACTCCGTCATATCGAGCCAGTTCACGATCGTCACGATAAATCATCTGCAGCGTGCGTTCGGCAGACGCAGCCTCCAGTTTCGTTAATGTGAGCGGCAGTGCCCGGATCGCCGATGTCACCGACGACGGCATGGGCTTTAATGACGCCAGGCAGTGCAGATAATCCGGCAACTGATCCAGCGTTGAGCGCAGACTGGCGACGCTCTGCTCCAGCTCGGCCACAGACTGGTGTCCGTACCCGTCCAGAAAACGATCGAGTGTCAGAACAAGTTTGTCCAGCCGCGTGCGGGCGTCGGCCATGATCTGCAGAACGCGACCCCCTTTTTCGTTTGCCAGCACGTAACGATTCAGACTTTGAATCGGCCCCGGCTGACGTTCCAGAGATTCCCTTAACGCCAGCAGGTCACGATAAAACTCATCAAAGTCCAGGTAGATCGAAAACTCGTCGCTGATCTCCGTTATGACGTCATATCTTACCGCCAGTTTTTCGTGTTCGTGATCCAGCTGCTGCAGAATATCAGACCACGTGGGTTTCACGGCATGTGCAGAAAAGTCGTAGCTGGAATTAATGACCTGACGCATTCGCCACCATGACAGCTTAAACACGCAAAACAACGATTTTTCGAAGCGTCGCGCCTCCAACAGCGCCAGACGAGTGTCCTCGGACGTCAGCTTTTGTTTCCAATGGACCGTCCGTTTTTGAGCTTTCTCAACAGCCTTGTCGCAGCGAGCCAGCTTCTTCAAACGCTTCGCAAAGTCTTTGGCCGTGGCAGTATCAGGATCCAGTAATTCCAGCAGATCATGCTGAGCCAGGAACGCTGCGTTCTCAGCATAGTCGACAGCTTCGGTCAACTGATGAAGACTTGTCATAACCTCCGAAGGCAGGTCCAGTTGGTCGATATCGCGTCCCAGACCTTCGATCAAAGATCCAGCATCGTCGAGACAATCGGTGACCAGATCAACGGGCCGCTCCGCATCCGCAACATCCGCACTCAGAAGACACAATGCGTGATTGGCAATAATTCCGTCTGATTGCAGCGGCTGCAGTCGACGGGAAAACTCCACCAGGTTGGCTTCGTTTGCTTTCCAATCGGCGAATTGAGGAACTCGTTCCCATTCACGGGGAGTCAGTGACGGCACCTCAGGCCTCAGTTCGATCAGTCGGTCCAGCAATGAACGCAACACCACGCCCGCTGCGTCCGGGGTGGACGTCATAGCCGCGTTGAAATCTTCCAGCGGCTTCAGTTCGGTCGCCAGAGTCGTCAGCAGTTCCTGACGATTATTCGCATGCTGGTCACGAACTCGACCGGCCTCGGCAAGAAACGTCTCATGTGTCTTTTTCAGGTCCATTACGAACTGCTTTTTGTCAGCCTGAGAATCGTGAATCAGACAACACAGTTCATGTAGTTGCTGCTGCTTCAGACGATGGTAGACAACGTCGATGGCGGCTCGTTTCTCACAGACAAACAGAACACGCTGCCCTCGCACCACATAGTCAGCAATCAGGTTGGCGATCGTTTGCGATTTGCCGGTGCCCGGAGGCCCCTGAATGATGTAGCTGTCACCGCCGCGTGCGTGCGTAATCGCATTCGCCTGAGTCGGATCACACGGCACCACATGAAAACGCTCACTCAGAGGCAACGCCTCCTCTTCTTCCGGAGGACGATCAGCCGGAGTAATCGAAAACGTCGCCTCAAAGGCCGCGTTTTCTGTGTTGTCCGTCACCAGCTGAGTGTAGTCACGGACCAGTGACATGCGACGATACTTCAGATTCGCCAGCGTCACACTGCACAGATCAAATTCCCAGTTGTATGGATTGTCATCCACCTCGCGCCGTACGTGATAAAATTCCTGCTCTGCTTCGACGACGGATTCGCTGGAAGGAGAAGGCGGAGTCGCGTGCGAAACAGCGTTCGCGACGGGAGCCTCTGCAATCACGCCTTCCAGATGAGTTTTCGCGGGCGTGATGAATTCTTCAAAGATCCGCAGCCCCAGCGGGTGGTAGTTGATGGAATCGTAGCTGTAGTCCAGATCCATGAATTGGCGGATCCCACGCCCCGACAGCCGAGCTCGGCGCCGATACTGATCCAGTCGGCGCTTGGCTTTTTCGTGAATCAACTCAATGCGTGGCTTATCAATTCGAGCCAGATTCACCGTAGCGTCACTACCCGTCACGTCCTGCTTCATCTGCTCGAAGAATTTATCCAGTTTGTCTTTCGTGAGCTCAACCTGCTCCGGCAAATCAATATCGTAGAGCTGTTTGAATTGATAGCGGACGACCGGATTCACTTCGGCAACCGTATCGATCGCGGTCAACGAGTATCGGTCGTGGATGCCCTTTTTGACGTCCAGCTTGACCGGCAGCAACAGCAGGGGAGACTCGTAACGCTCAATCGGCTTCGTCTTCAAATCGGCCCACCGCAGAAAACAGACGATAAGTCGCAACTGTACAAAACCGTATTCATTCTCATCGCGTCGAGCTTCGGCACGAATACGATCCAGAGTACCCGGCAGGTAGACGGCTTCGCGAAAGTTCAGGTGCCGATTCAGCGATACAGATTTCTGTTTCAGAACCTCACTGCGAAATGTCCCGTCCCACGTCAGGACCTGGTCCGGCCGCACATTCTTCACATCAAACATCAGCGGAATGGAAGAATGCGTCAGGTTGACCGTCTGCATCGTGGTGCGGAAATGAAGCAGACGATTCCTGCGATTAATCTCGAACAGTCGCTGCTGCAGTTTCCCCAGAATGATCTGCCGTTTCCCAGGTCGGTCAATACCTGCAAGATGCTGATCGCTGGCCAGGTCTGTGTCGAAGTCAACTTCCTGATCCCGATAGTTCTCCAGGGTCACCAGCAGCGCCGGCAGGTCCTGCGGTCGCTCGTGACGATCAAGTTCTGTCATGACTCGAATCGCTCTGGCAAACACCGGATGCAGGGCCGGGGTGATGCGAAACAGATTCGTTCTGTTGGCCACGAATCGTTCATGGTCGTCTTTGTCGGCCAGATCCAGTCCACACACCAGACTCGCAAGGATCAGCCCCAGACTGAATACATCCGTCGCCGGATCATGGTGATCCCGCATGTGCTCCCAGCAAACATAGCCCGCCGCGAAAGCCGGGCGCTGCAGGTCCTCAGCGCCTTCAATAACATCACCGCTTTCGTACTTCTGCCCACCGACCTCCGCATCAAGAATCAGCCGACTCTGGCCAACGACGTCAACACCCCGAGACGTCGGATTCAGCATGCGGCGCACCTTCCGCAGATTCCGACGCTCCGCGCATTGTGCGTCGTCAGCATACGAAATGCGGGTGCCATCCACCTGTAGTGCGCCAAGCCCTTCCAGCGGTGCAACATTGTCGTTGTCATGAGTTGCAATAACCTGGCGCATCAGCGGCAGAAACGACAGCAGCACGTCCTCGGTGCTAAACCCACCGTACTCGATCTGTCCGCGCAGAAAATCGTGAAAAGGTATCATCAGGCGAGCTCCTTTTCAGCCTGACGTATGATCTTCGCGGCGTCCTTCTCGACCTTCTGCAGCAGCCGTTTCGACAGCTTCAACTCTTTCTTTACTAATGGCGTAAATTCAGCAGCCATGCCCACTTCCTGCAGAAACAAAAACGCCGCCGCCAGTGGTGCTTCCTCCAGATCCGCGTCACACGTCACGAAATCAAGAAGCAAGTAGCAGAAGTAACTTCTCAGTTGTACATCGCATTCGCTCAATGAGGCCTTTAGGGCAGGGGCATCGATGTCGGTAGGCGGCAGACAGAAATCTTCAAAAAATCGTTTGGCGTGCCCCATCACCAGATCTGTCTGCATCCATTCATGCCGCAGAAACCGCTGCAGAAACGTCAACGTCAGGTCAGTCACCTGGCGCTGCCGCAACAGGTCCATATCTCGAAGTGCCAGTGGGCCCTCCACGAGTTTCGGCAACGCCGCATCCGACTGACTCGGATCATCGTGCCACAACTGCAGCGCCTTGGCCCGAATAAACATCTCAGGATGAGTGACGCCATCGCTGCTGGTGGGTCCCTTCGACAACACTTCGTTGGCCTGCTTGATGTAGGACGCCGCACTCACATCCCTCAGCCCCGTTTCCATCTTGACCAGCATGCTGACGCATGATTCCAGACTGTCCGCAATCTGCAGTGCACGGCGATCACAGTGAAGTTCGGTGTACAGATGATAATTGCGCGAGGTCCGGTCGTGAGGTGCGTCAGCGGCCGCATCAGCCGTCATGGAAGACAGAATCTGCTCGACGACCAGGAATTCGCTATCGTGGATCGAAAACAACTCATGATGCGCCAGTTCGTGAACCAGCAAAGCCGACAGTTCGTCATTCGTCAGCGAGTCCTGAACGGGCCCGTGGAACACGACATGAGCCTCATCGGGCAACCATGCCAGCGAAGCATTCAGCCCCACCGCATTCTGCGCCTGATACAGGGTCACAGGACAGTGCAGCCCCATACGCTCGACAACAGAATCGACCAGCCCGTACAGGTCAGCGGCGGTGTCGCGCCCGATTCGATAGGCCGACTTCAGCAATTCCAGACGAACAGTTTCAGCACTGTCGGTCCGGACTCTGTTCGACGAAAACCACTGCCAGAGCTCCGACTCCTCCTTCTTCAGATATTTCCGCAACGACTGATGGTACGACGGGATGACTACGGGCCTAATGCCCCCCTGAGGCAGTTCAGTCTGCGATTCTTCCGATTCACTCTCCATGATCCCGGCATGATACCGACCAACAGCCCTTACAGAAGGCTACGGCGGCACAAGATTCAGCTGATGAACTCACCGAACTGCTGACGGACTTGAATGAGCCTGAAACGAAGTTACAGTAACGCTTACGTGGAAATGTGCCGCTGGCGTTGAAACATAGAAACGCCGAAAGACAGTGAAAACATTATCACGGGACGTGGCTCAGCCTGGTAGAGCGCTGCACTGGGGGTGCAGAGGTCGCAAGTTCAAATCTTGTCGTCCCGAATTCTTTTATTGTACTCAATGACCGCACCAGTAATTTTGCTGAATGTGCGGCTGCCGCGTTGCTCCTGCTCGAATTCGACCGTAATGGTGTCGACCAGGCTGAGAAGCACGTCACGGCGTTCCTGAGGCGTCCCCTGTCGAATCACGTCGTTGACCTCATTCAGCCACGACAGCGACTCTGAGACGATCCTGTCCACGTCGGCACCGTTGTTCTGTCGTTTCTGACTGTTTAACTCGCTGGCTACTCTGTCACGGTCCTGACGCATTTCTCGCAATCGGGGCGACAGAATGTCCATCAGATCGTCATCCGCACGCAGAAGACGGTCAGCGGCCTTGTCGATGTCGGCATTGAGCCGGGCCAGCTTGCGTTCCAGCGGCTTCGTGTCTGGCTGTTTCTGCAGCCGGGCCTTCAGTTTCTTCCGAAGTGCCGTTTCCACCTTCTGAAGATTCTTTTCACTGAGCAGAGTTTTCTGAATCCGGTCCAGCACCGAGCGTTCCAGCTTTTCGCCGTCAACGTGACAATAGAAGCACCCACCAGCGTGTTTGTCTCGATGACCTGACTTGATGTACGTGGCACAGACGTACCGGTAAGCGTCTTTCTGCCGTGTGTTGGTCTTTGGTGCTCCCGTCATCCGGTCACCACAGCAACCGCAGTCGAAGAGGAATGGGTTCCATCCCACGTGCTGCACTCATGCCAGGAGGTCCGGAATCTCCAGGAAGGAAGATGCGGCGACATTCCTGAGGGTGAACCAATCCTGCCGGTCGAGCTTGACCGAGTGGAGGCCATAGAGCCGTTCGTCAGCCGTCACGTTTGGGGAATGATTCAGTTACAGCTGGCGACGGGAATGAGGCCACAGGAGGCACGTCTGGTCCGCCGGTGCGACATTGACCAGTCCGACGCTGGTTCATGGGAATACATTCCTGCCAGTCACAAGATGGAACACAAGAATCGGCACCGGAAAATCTTCATCGGGCCAAATGGCCAAGCGGTGTTGCGTCAATTCCTGAAGATCGACACAAAGGCGTATGTGTTCAGCCCCCTCGACGCAGAACGGGAACGGCGTGAAAGACAACAAGAGCAACGCCTGAGCCCAATGACGCCATCACAGGCGGCTCGCATGAGACTCGCTGCACCGAAGAGAACGCCGGGAACGATGTACACCAAGGATTCGTACAATCGCGCCATCACACGTGCATGTGAGATCGCCTTCGAAATGCCGTCTGAACTGCGGTCCATATCGCCAAAGCTGCCTGAGCGGAAACGCGTACAGCTGAAGCAAAGGGCAAGGGCGTGGCGTCAGGAATTCTGCTGGTGTCCGCTTCAATTGCGACACACGGCTGGCACAGAGTTGCGAAAGACAGGTGACCTGACATTGGCGTGCAGATCTCTCCAGACGCGTTCGATTCGATTGTGCTGTGGACAGTAGGGTGTTGCCGTCAGCAGTTCCCTGATCTCCTTCACCCTCTTGTTTTCTCTGCGTTTTCCCCACGGGCACAATAGAAAC
>JAQWLN010000177.1 GCA_029247265.1 Fuerstiella sp. | reverse complement strand
ACCTCGCTCACTGGGCCCTGAAACTGAAGCACCCGTCCTCCATCGCTGCGACAGGACCGCAACTAGATGACGAGGCCACGACGTCCGGTATCGTCCTCGAGTACAACTATCCGTCGCGCGGCGACCTGCCGCCGGTCAAGTTAACATGGTACGACGGCGGTAAGAAACCCGACATCCTGTCCAATTACAAGGACCAGAATGGCAAGCCACTGGACTGGGGCGGCCAGCTGTTTGTCGGTGAACGCGGCGCCATTATCTCAAATTACAGCTCAAATCTGCTGCAGCCTGACGATGGCGGAAATCAACTGCAGCGTCCGGATCCTTACATCCCAAAATCGATCGGTCACCACAACGAGTGGATTGAAGCCATCAAGACCGGTGGTAAGACAACGTGCAACTTTGACTACTCCGGAGCACTAACCGAGGCGGTATTGCTGGGCGTTGTTTCCTATCGCAGTGGTGAATCGCTGAAATGGGACGCAAAGAATCTTCGGGTAGCGAATTCAAAGAAAGCCCAGGACATGATCCACAAAGAATACCGTGACGGCTGGACGCTGTAAGACGTTTCCTGCTGGTGCAGGAGCTTGAATTCGAATCGCAGGGCCCCTTAGCCTCAACGCTGAAAGGACATGATGAGTCAATCGGAGAATCCGTACGCGGAAGAGTACAACCCTTTTCAGGCCCCGGAAAATCCATCCGATCCTGCGGGGCTCGGCGGCACACATGCCGAGGCCATTCGCAATGCGCATTTGTCGCATGAAGCGTCCGTAAAGTCTGTGGGTGCACTTTACATGATTGGCGGAGTGTTATGTCTGGCAGCTTCGGGGCTGTTTCTATTTATCCCGCAAGGGCCCGGGGCCGAAATTGGTGGGATGTTTATTCTACTTCCGGCGATCGGCATCGTTCAGTTTGTAACGGCCTTTGGCCTGCGTGGCCTGCAAGGTTGGGCCCGAATTCCGACGGGGCTCTTCTCGGGGCTTGGGCTGCTCGGTTTTCCGCTCGGTACCGTTATCAACGGCTACATCCTGTACCTCATCTTCAGCGCCAAGGGGTCGATGGTGTTTTCGGAGGACTACCGGGAGATCATCGCGCAGACCCCTCACATCAAATACCGGACTTCCATCATCGTGAAGATTTTCCTGTTCCTTTTGCTGGCTCTGATCACATTCGGCATTGTTGCCATGGTCATGCGCGCGTAGGTCAGCCTTGGAAAGTTTGGTTTGAAGCGGCTCACATGCCAGTCAGTTGCACTCTTGTATAGGGACTGGAAATGCAGGTTGGGTATTCAACAGATTTCCACGTGATGGTCCTGCGATGGTTCGTGAAGAAGTCGACATGAGAGACTCCCGTCTTCAGGCCGATTTCTGCTGTCCAGACTTTCTTCGCGTCGTCCCAGTCCATTTCGGCCCATTGGTCGTCGGGAAACTTATCTCTGAGATACGCCGCACTTCCGTCGATGCCACGATCGTACATCCACCAGATGCGACCGCTTTCTGATCGTTCATTTGCCAAACTTCGGACGGTGATCTCGAGTCTGTCGCCCTTCCGTTGATGAGAGATTGCAGGCGTCTGCTGCATGTCGGGCGCATCATCAAAGAAATGGCTGATCAAAAAGGCAGACTTGTTGGCCTGATTCCTCTCTGCGGCAGGATGTGGCTTTTGACCATGACCGGCGTTGCACTGCAGATAGAGCGGTATTTGCGGATGGTGTCTGCCTCCCCAGGCAATATCGAAATTGACGAAATCATGCGTGCCCGGATGAAAGAACATGTCGACACCTCGCACCTTGAGCCGCGTGAGATTTCGTGTCACAAAAACGTTGTCGGCCACTGACTCGGCAGTCCTCTGCAGGTCGGCCCAGCTATGACCTGCTGCAAGCGCTCGACGGTTGTAGATCGGGCCGAACGTGCCACCCAGAAATGGGTGTCTGAGCAGCCGTTCCGGCCCTCCCTTTCCCGCATAGTCCGTGATGCCGTCCACATAACGTTGATTGAAATCTCGTAGTTCTTCCCACGCCGCTTCGTCACACATCCGCAGCGGTGAATCCCAGATCGGCGAAACCGTGGCGTGAACTGCTGTTGTCCTTCGATCCTGGATAAGTACGGAACTCGGAGTGGCTCCGTTCTTGGAACCACCGGACATCGCAATCTTCCCCTTTTCGAAGTGCTCCGTTTCCGCATAGGCGGCAGTGATCGCGCGCATCAAGGTGGCCGGCCAGCCCCAATACTGAATGGAATAACGGGGATTCAGGGTTTCGATGAATTTGTCATCCATCTCCTTTCCCAGCTGCGCCTGTTCCGATTGGTTTAGCGTTTGAACCATAGTATGCACCAGCCCCACGCCGCCTTCGATCAGCACCTGATCCACGCCGTTGACACGCATATCCCGCTGAAAATCACGTAACCCGTGTCCGCCGGTTAGATGGAACCCTTTCGCCTTTCGGCCCAGCGGAACGACCATCCGAACAGGACTTCGGTAATCCTGTCCCTCCCACACCTCTCCGACTTTGATGTTAACGATCTTCTGCCGAGTGGCGATTGGACCATCCACAGTATGCCAGTCCTGAAGCACTCGAACATCCAGCGTGCTGGCATCGAGCATCTCCTGCATGTCAATAACGGGCCGTTGATGCTCGTCCGCTGCGAGTGCTTGAATCGCAGCGCACGTCAGCAGTGCAAGACCTGAGACGAACTTCGTGGCGGTACTCATTTTCTGATTTCCTGAAGAATTGATGCCGAGACTCGAAACGCCGTCCTGCCGAACCTCAGTCAGCAGCGGCCAGTGAATAGCATCGGATCTCTTTGTCATTGCGAAGATACACACTACGATTGGCGAAAGCCGGGTGCGACCAGACCAGCTTACGACCACCGACGACCTGATGGGTCGGTTCGATCAAATGGGCTCGACTGATCTCCTGATATCCGTGGGGGTTCATCTTCGCGATGATCAGATCACCGCTGTCGTTTGCCAGAAAAAAACGGTCGGCATGACGGACAGTAAACACATTTCCCCACGAAACGGGTCGATGATTCTTCTGGCTGCCCGGCTTGATCGGCAACGATGGTTGATAGGTCGACCAGACGCGCTCGCCCGTATCAAGTCGGGCGCAGATGTATTGACCGCCGTTACCGCAGCCGTAAATATGTCCGTCGTGAATGAAGGCTGTGTTGTGCACGCCGCCAATACCGGTCCTGGGCCCGCCATTCCAGCGCAATTCGGCGGATCGCCCGTCCGGAGCGACTTTGATCATTGCACTTTTGCGGTTGTAGCTCATCACGAATAACGAGTTGTTCTGTATGCGTGGTGTCGCGACTGACATTGCGAATGTCGATTCAAATGGAACGGTCCAGAACAATTCTCCCGACTCCGGATTAAGCGAATTCACTGAGTGGCTGTCCCATACGATCAATTGGCGTTGACCGGCAATACTATAGGTCACCGGTGAAGAATAACCCGGTTCCGGCGCCGAGATCGCGCGCCAGATTTCTTTGCCCGTGTGTTTGTCCAGAGCTACGCAGGTAGAACCCTCACCGCCCGCGATGCAGATCAACCGGTCACCATCGACCAGCGGCGAAGACGCGATGCCCCAGTTCGGCACTTTCAATCCGTACCGTTCCCTGAAATCAACCGACCAGACAACGCTCCCGTCGCTGACCTGCAGGCACTGCAGATTGCCTTCGGCACCAACAGTATAAACCAGATCATGGTCAACTGTTGGCGTTGCACGAGGACCAATGGCATAGGTTGCCACGCTACTGTATGCACAGTCGTACTGATGAGACCACAGGACTTTGGCATCCGACTCGCGCAGGCAGAGTACTCGCTCTTTTCCCGGCAGCCGTTTGCGCACGAAATTCTGGTTGCTGGGCGGCGCCCCATCGTGCAGAAATTCGGCTGCGTCCGCAGTGCCGGGAACCCAATCCATCACGAACACACGTTCACCGGCCACACTCGGTCCGCTGTAGCCACCTGCGACTCTTGCCTTCCAGCGCAGCCGTGGCCCTGCGTCTGTGAAACTTTCTGCGATGCCTGATTCGCGCCACTGGGAGTCGCGTTCGGGACCCAGCCATTGCGGCCAGTCACCCGCCACCGCCGCACCGCAGGCGCCGCAGCAAGTGACAACGAACAACAGTCGAAGGGTGTATGACATGGAATCAGAGTCTTGACATGACCTCCCGCTCTTTGTGAGAGCGGGGCGCAATTACTTTACTTCCCAGCGGAACGTCTCGCCGTCAATAACCAGGTTTTTGCGCAGATTCAATTTCGTGCCCGGCTCGGCAAACGTCATTGGCGCAAGAGCACGCATCTGTGACTTTAGAGTTTCATGCTCAGGGTTGGAGGCCAGGTTCGTCCATTCGTTAGGATCGACCTGCACGTCATAGAGCTCCTCACCGTCCTCGCCATAGCGGATGTATCGCCAGTCTCGATTTATGATGGCGTATTCACCGGGATTCATATGTGGAAGATACACGCTGCGATCGTCTGCTGAAGATGGGGTGGCGAGTGTGGCGGCGATTGATTCCCCTTCCAGCTGCTGATGTGGCTGCGGCAGTTCGCACATTTCCAGGAAGGTCGGATACATATCGATCAAACTGACCGTGAGGTCCGTCTTCACGTCCTCGGCAACTCCAGGGCCGGCCCAGAGAAATGGCACATTTGAAGTTCGTTCCCACAGCGTGTGTTTTCCCCAGTCGCCTTTTTCGCCGTGGTGATAACCGTGGTCGCTCCAGAGAACAACGATGGTGTTGTCCGCGTGAGGGCTTGCTTCAAGTGCGTCCAGCACGCGTCCCATCATGGCATCGGCGTAACTCATGCAGGCAAGGTAGCCGTGAATGGCATCCTCGATCGCGTTAAGCCCTTCCAGCTTCTTGTGAATCCTCGATCGCGCCGTCTTGCTCTTCTTAATCTTCGGCGGCAAATCGTCAAGGTCATCAGCCTTGTACGGAGGATGCTGGATGTCATCGACATCGTACATGTCGAAGTATTTCTGCGGGCAGTAGTTGGGGAAATGCGGAGCGTAAATTCCCACGGCCAGAAAGAATGGCTTCTCTCGCTTCTGCTGCAGTTTCTCGACCGCCCAGTTGATGCGCTGCGTATCCGCCATTTCCTCTTCACGACCGTTCGGAATAGCGCCCCATTCCAGAAACAAGCCGCCGGTGATCTCCTGCCCCCGGTTGTAAATGCTGTTCGGGAAAGGGTCCGGAAACGGTGTCTCGTCACTCCATGAATCCAGCGGCCAGCCACTTTCACGCTGACTCTGACTGCGAAGAAAGAATTCGGTCCATCCCCGCTGATCAATCGCCCCGGCCGGATGGTGAAACAGCTTTCCGGCACCGAACGTTTCGTAGCCGCCTTTTGCGAAACTCAGCTGCAGCGGCTCAATCTGCGGGTGATCATAGAAATAAGTAGCTGTCCTGTAACAACCCGTCGTGGAAGCAAACTGACCTGAGAAAATGGCGGCGCGAGAAGGTGCGCAGAAAACACCAGCCGTATGAGCATTGGTGAAGTTAATCCCCCGAGCAGCCAGGCGATCAATATTTGGCGTGATGGCACGAGGCGTGGTTTCCAGACAACCAAGCCAGTCGTTCATGTCGTCGACCGCAAGGAACAGTACATTCGGAGTTTCAGCACGACCGGCATGCGTCAGGCCCGACACCAGCAACACACACAGGAACGGTTTCATCAGGTTCATCGTATCCCTTCAGTCTCTTACTGCCCCAGTGGATTCCGGGCCATTTCGATCGTTGTTTCACTTGCTTTACATATACTCCGGTGACAATCAAATTACCAACATGCGAAATACAGTTTCGCGGTGGTCGCGGCATCGTGTGCGGCTGACTGCCTCTCTGGCAAATGACACGCAGTACAAAGGGCTTATCGATCACGGCTTTAACAAAAAGGCGGTGCGGCCCGATGTCACGAATGATTACGATTTGCCTCATAGTGATCGCGGGATTGATCGCACCGCCGTGTGTCTCTGCTCAGCGTCCAGAAATTACTCTGACCTTGTCCAGCAGCGATGAAAAAGGATTTGTTAAACTTGGCGACGAGGTCACGTTTACGGCAGCAGTAATGAATTCGACAGACCAGCCCGTCATGGCAACATTGAAATGGTCCGTTCATACGGTTGCCTTTGCTGTACCCGAATCTCGCAGCGCAGAGCTGAGAATCGGACCTTCAGCAACGGAAACCCTGACGTATGTGTTGCCGATGGCAGCCGTAGGATTTGCCGAAGTCGAGTGCAGCGTCACCAGCGCCGACGACGGTACAGTCTCCCAAAGACACCGCTTCATGGCGGCCCCCGAAAAAGTGCGAAGTGAACTTACGAAAGAAAGTGATTTCGACAGCTTCTGGAAAGACTCGCTGGCTGAACTGAAAGCGGTCGATCCGGCTTTCGAAGTCGCTCCACAACCGGATCGCGGAAACGACAAAACCGATGTGTTTGAAGTCACGATGCGAAGTCATGGCGATATCCACGTTCGCGGGTGGTTGGAAGTTCCGAAATCGGCCGGTCCTCACGCCGCGGTGATCCGTGTGCCGGGCTATGGCGCAAATATGAAGCCTCTGGGAGAAGGGAGCAACTGGAATGACATGGTCGTCTTTTCGTTCAATCCGCGAGGCCACGGCAACAGCGTTGATGAAGTGCCGGGAACGCCGGAGGACTACTGGATTCGAGGACTCGACGACAAGTCGACTTATTATTACCGAGGCGCGTATCTGGACTGCGTTCGAGCGGTGGACTTCATCGCATCACGGACCGATGTGGACCAGAAGCGGATCGGGGTCTGGGGAGGCAGTCAGGGTGGCGGATTTGCTTTCGCCACAGCCGCACTCGATTCACGAATCGACTTCTGCGCGGCGGACATACCTTTCATGTGCGATTGGGTGAACTATTTCAAACTGACTGTCTGGCCCGAAATGGATAAATGGATTGCCGACAGCGATACGCGAAGTTGGGAATCAACTCTACGGACGCTCAGCTATTTCGATACCATGAACATGACGGACCGAATCAAATGCCGGACAGTGATGGGAGTTGGCCTGCAGGACGCGGTCTGTCCACCGTCGACGAGCTTCGCTGCCTACAATCGCGTTGCGGGGCAGAACTCATTTATTGTATATAAGGACAAGGGGCACGGCCTGGGCGCGGCTCACTGGCGTTGGGTGTGGCAGAAGATGCGTGACAAGTTCAATCTACCGACGACGGAATGACGCTGGGGTTGTAATTCCGACACGTTGTCTTCAATTATCGTGGCGACGACGTGATGTTGTTGGCGGGGATCGGGCTATCAAACCCGTTGTAAACCGCAGGCTTTACGCCACGAGCGTAACCACCGCCTCGGAAGGTATTTGGCTGGTACTTGCCCACGAAATCAATCGGAGAAGTTGCTTCAATTTTGTTCTCCAACCCTAACAGCCAGTACGTCGCATTCACCAGCATCCGGCGGTAGCCATCGTTCACAATATCTTCGGATGCCCCGTACAACGAAGTGAATACGCGGCCCTTTTTCTCATTCGCACCGGTGTATTCCCGGGTCCATTCAGAAGCCATGGGCGGTTTTGACGCATCCGGTTCGCCATCGAATTCCATGCTCATCAGCGGTTGAGCCATCGTCAGAATATTCCAATCGTCCTGCGGCACCGCGTTATATCCTCCGCACTGCACATGAATGTCTTTGACACCCGTCAGAATCGGATGACCAGTCTGTTTTGGCATGATTGTGATCCGTGTGCTTTGCTTGTGATTTCGGCCATAGTGCCCTACCCATGTCTGTCCCAGCACCTGATGTCCGAATCCCAGCTCATAACCCTTTGTTTTCGCCTGGAAATCGTACTTGGAGTACGCGCTCTCTTTGTTCCCGTATTTGAAACCATGGGTTGAAGTACGAAGGCCCATGACAGGACCACCACGTTTCAGGTAGGCGTCGATGTATTTCATCTGCTCATCGGGAAGGGCCTGAAACCGGGTGAACATCACCATTCCATCAGCGGACTCCAGCGCCTCAAGACCTGGGATGTTGGACTCACCTGCTTTGATCTCGCCGTTTTCGTCCACGCCAAACAGGACGGTGCAGTCGAATCCATGATGCACGGCCAAGATTCTCGCCATCGCCGGCAGTGTTTCTTCGCCGCGGTACTCGTGATCGCTGGCGATGAAAACCAAATGCTTGCCTTTGGAGAGGGACTTCGTCCCCTGATATTTGACAGCGTCAGCCACGGCAGTTGATGTCGTTGAAGAAGAATTTGGCTCCGCCGCCCGGACGATTCCGGGCACGAGCAGCAGGGACAATTGAAGTAACGTAAATAAGCGAACCATTATTCTATTTCCTGTTTGGCCGGGGCGAAATTCAACAGCCTTCCGCACCTCGCGTTTATCTTTTCGGCAACTGCGGCACTCAGAAGGGGATGTGCTGTGAGTGTGATGATAGCCAATAACGGGGGGCACGTCGCTGACGTGTCGCCAAATTTGCCTCGCCACACGGAATGACGACCCGCGCCATACGGACATCACAAATTCTTTAGGCAAGGATTTCGCCGATCACTTTGCCGTAGACATCCGTCAGCCGAAAATCGCGGCCCGCGTGACGGTAAGTCAATTGCTCGTGATTCAGTCCCATCAGGTGCAGAATCGTGGCGTGGAAATCGTGGATGTGCACAGCGCCTTCGACCACTCGGTTACCGATGTCGTCTGTCTTTCCGTGCACAACTCCAGGCTTCACGCCTCCGCCGGCCAGCCAGCAGGAATACGCATGCGGATGGTGAGCACGACTTTTTGTGCCCTTGCCGTCCTGTGCCCACGGCGTGCGACCGAACTCTGTGCAGAAGACAAGCAGAACGTCGTCGAACATGCCTCGACGCTTGAGATCCGTGATCAGCGCTGCGATCGGCTGATCGACTCGTTTGGCATACTTGGCGTGCGACCCAACATCCCGATGGGCGGAATCCCAGTTGTCGCGACACGCCCCCACGGCATCAACGATTTCGACAAATCGCACGCCGTTTTCAACCAGTCGTCGAGCCATGAGTACCTGCGCGGCGTATGACGTCTGATCGCCCGGTGCGGCACCATACAGATCAAGCGTCTGTTTCGTTTCTCCTGAAAGATCCAGCACCTCCGGAGCCATTTCCTGCAGTCCCCGCGCCGTCTGAAAAGAACTGTTGCGGGCTGTCAGCTGCGGATCTGTGCTGCGATCACGCAGATGGCGTTTGTTCAGAGATTCCAGCAAGCCAAGTTCGAGGTCTTGTTGGCCAGCAGGCGATGCGGGTATCAGGTTGGGCAATGGCTCCGGTCCCGGCTTGATTTGCACTCCCGTATGCACGCCGGGTAGAAAATTGGCGTCCCAGATCTGAGGACCGGCATAAGGACGATGTTCGGAGATAACAACATGGGCCGGTAGTTTCGAATTGAACGTCCCCAGTCCCCATGACAGCCATGAACCCACAGACGGCATGGCAAATCCCGTACTGCCGGTATGCAGCTGCAACGTTGCCTGGCCGTGGTCGATGTGATCGCACGACATGGAGCGAATCACGGCCGCTTCGTGAATGACGTCGCGGATGTGAGGGAACAGGTCGCTGACCTGTGTGCCGCAATGTCTGTTCGGACGAAACTTCCAGAGGGGCGCTTTAAGATACCGCTCGAAGTCCGCTCGCCCAAGTTCCGGGCCGATGGAGACGTCATGTTCGCGAGTTAACCGTGGTTTCGGATCAAAGGTGTCGACGTGCGAATAACCGCCGGACATGTACAGGACGATTACATGTTTGGCACCTGGCAGTGAATGAGGTGTGCAAGGTGGCGACGCGGCAGCAGCCGACGTATGCGCCAGCGCTGCAATGCTCGACGTGGACAGAGCATCAATCCCCGTCTTCAGAGCGGTTCGGCGTGAGATCGATTGATGTGCCTGTGTCATATTAATCAACAAAAAAGAATTCGTTGCTCGTCAGCAGTGTCCTGCACAGCGCCACGTATTCCACAGGTGCGGTTTCAGACGCCTGCGGCGTGTCAGCAGCACCGCGATACTGCTCTAGGAATGCCATGATCTCATTCCGTTCGACCCCCTGAACGGGGCGGCCGTAAATCAATTGGTATAACCGATCGACTCGAGCATTGTCGTCATTGCCTTCGACAGTGACTCGTTGTGCGAGCGCCGTCGCCTGCTGCCTGATGAAAGGAGAGTTCATCAGAAAGAGCGCCTGGGCCGGCACGTTCGAGCTGTCTCGACGGGACGTACTGGTATTGCGGTCCGGGCTGTCAAACAGTCCCAGCAGGGAATGACGGAAAAGTCGCTGTGTCAGCAGGTACACGCTGCGATGTTTGGTCGCGATTTCCTGATGGAACGGCGCGTTCAGACTGTAGCGGTGCTTATACCACGGATCAATATCGTGCGCGGTGGGTTGATGTTTCTGCAACTGGCCGCTGACCGCAAGAATGCTGTCACGGATCGATTCGGCATCAAGTCGCCGGCGAGCGTATCGCCACAACAGAACGTTGTCCGGATCCTGTTCGTAAGCGGCATCGTCACCGTCGGTTGATGCCAGTTGGTAAGTTTCGGTTAACACGATCAGACGGTGCAGCGACTTGAAGGACCAGCCGTCTTTCACGAATTGATTTGCCAACCAGTCCAGCAGCTCCGGATGTGAAGGAGTCGAACCCTGCCGCCCGAAGTTGTCCGGAGTCGCCACCAGTCCGCGGCCGAAATGCTGTTGCCAGACGCGATTCACAATTACTCGAGCCGTCAGAGGATGATCAGGATCAGTCAGCCACTGAGCAAGCTCGAGACGTCCGGAACCGCCGCCGATCGTCGGGTGTTGCGCTCCCGTGATCGTGCTGACAAAATGCCGAGGAACAACGTCACCCTTGTTGTCCGGATTCCCGCGTCGGTGCAGTTTGGTGTCGTGAGCATTGCCTTCGCCGACGGCGAATACCAATTCGACTTCCGGATTCTTTGCCAGTCGTAACTTCTCGTTCTTGATCCACGTCAGACCATGCAGCATTAGCTCGCGGAACTTCCCGCCGCGCACTTTCAACAATTCTTGCTGTCGTACAGACAACCCGGTGATCTGCTGTTGCAGCTCATTGATTCGATCGACGTTGTTATCAGGTTGTGCCTCCAGCGTCGCCAGTTCGACTTCCAGCGGATTCAATTTACCTGTGACGGCCTTGTACTCCACCAGAGTCGGCTTGAGCCAAGGGCGAAAATGGTTGTTGATCTGGTATTCGTAACGAGCAATCAGATCCCAGTAAGAAGTTGCTTTTTCGCGAGCTTCCCTGCCCGGGATGGCCGGGCTGAGATCGGATGGAGATTTTTCAACAGACATCCCCATCCACGGATAAGTCGTGCTTTCAAAGATGCCGTACAGACCGTAGTAGTCTGCATTGGAGATGGGATCAAATTTGTGATCGTGACAACGTGAACAGCGAAGCGTCAGTCCCAGAACACCGCGACCGATCGTATCGATCGTGTCTTCGATGGTCAGATGCATGCTTTCCTTTTTTTCGTTTCCGAAGCGTCGCGACAGAGCGATAAATCCGGTGGCGATTGTCAGTTCGCGCTTGAGTTGTTCATCTTCTGCCGTCAGGGACAGAATATCGCCGGCCAGCTGAGCCTGCAGAAAACGGTCGTATGGCATGTCGCGGTTCAGAGCGTTGATAACCCAGTTGCGGTACCGCCAGGCGGTCTGGATGGGAATGTCACCAACGTCTCCCTGCGTATCGGCATACCGGGCAACATCCAGCCATAGCCGCCCCTGCCGCTCGCCGTACTGGTCAGAAGCCAGCAACCGGTCAACGACGTTTGCAAATGCAATCGCGTCATCGGCCGGATCATTGACGAAAGATTCAACGGCCTGCGGTATCGGCGGCAACCCCGTGAGATCCAGCGTGACTCGACGGATCAGAGTTCGGCGATCCACCTTAGCGTTCGCCGTAACGCTCTGCTTCAGCCGATGAGCGTGGACAAAACGATCGATCGCATTCGTCGACCAGAGCGGGTCCGAGATGTCCGGCGGTGCGACAACCTGTCGCGGACGCAGCGCCCAATCCAATGCTTCGTCAAACGCGATGGCACTCGCATGCAGCTCCGCCCTGTCTGAAGTCTTACTGCCAGGTGCCTTGTCGCTGCCAGGCCATACCGCGCCGTCATCAATCCAACGGGCCAGAACGTCTGACTCTTCCCGAGTCAGACTATCATCGTCATCCGGCGGCATCCGCAATTCCTTATGAGTCCTGCGCACGGCGTGGACAAGCAAACTGTCCTCGGATCGACCGGGAACGACAGCCGGGCCGTAGTCGCCACCGGTGACGATGGCGGCCCGCGACAGCATGGATACAGGTGCGTCTGCATCGGGCTCGCCCGAGTGGCAGGTCGCGCACCGATCCAGCAGCAACGGACGCACCTTCAGTTCGAAATACTCCTGCTTCACCGCGAGGTCAGATTCGACCGAACCGTCGGCGCGAACAGGCGCCGTCATCAGCAGCAACAGCAGAGCCAGCGTTGTGTGTCGAAAACGGGTCATTCACTCATTCGTAGTTGAAGACGTTTCAGATCAGCACCATGACGCATGTCCGGGTGACCGGGGGCTGGACTGAGCCTGTGACGGAAGCCCCGGTATTTCACCGCCCCAATGAGATTACCAATACCGACACTGGATTCTAAGGCATGTGCCGAGTCAATTTATCATCAATATGCAGTGCGGTCAGGGAATCCGCCCAATTCGGGACACAGTTCGCCGTTGAGGGGGGATCATCGCAGAGGGGGGATCGTCGCAGAATGTGGTGGCGTCGTCCGGGTGGTCGGAAAGCTGCTTTCACGTTCACGCAACGAAGACAGAACATCATGATAACGAGGGCGACAGAGTGGTACCGTTGTTCCCCGAAGTCCGCAATTATCTATGGGAGTTGCATGAAGAGACCGAGGACGGTGGGATTTACGTCTTGCCGAACATCCGCCACACCACAAACGTCCTGCCGACCCTGCAACGAATAATTAAGCGTGCTGGCTTGAAGGTATGGCCGAAAGCGTGGCAGAACATGCGAGCCAGTCGGGCTACCGAACTGGAAAATGAATTCGGAACGCACAAAACGACGCAATGGTGCGGACATACCGAGAAAATTGCTGAAGCCCATTACTGGATGGTCACCGCAGATGCGGTGAAGCAGGCATCTGAATGGGAGAGTGGTGCACATTTGGTGCAGCAGGTCGCAGATAGGGGTGGTAATTCATCGCAGGCAAGAAAAGAAACCCCAGCGTTTACTGGGGTTTGCGAGGCCCTGCGTGGTAGTGCAGAGGTCTTTAGTGGGGCCAGAGGGACTTGAACCCCCAACCAACGAATTATGAGTTCGCGGCTCTAACCAATTGAGCTATGGCCCCGTGTGTTTGTAGCTGTGGACAATCGTCTTGCTGAATTTGTTCGCTCCGTTTCTGTCTCAACCTGAATACTGAGAGGTATTGAGCGTGCGAAGTGACAACCAATGAATTCGTCGTGGTCAGACTATCGGGTGTAGAGACATCCGCAAGGGTGAGGAACAAAGAAAATCGTTGGCAAAGTCCATTCTGGTCGCGAAGATCACCCACGACTCCGGACCATTATAATGGTGCCGCGTCAGATCTCCATGCCGAGCCTACGCAAGTCCCGGAACGCCCGCCAGTCGGCTCTGTGATAGTTTCTGAGACCTGGAGAATCAGAAGTGTGACCCTCGGTCACTTCGTGCTAAATTTCACGGACAGTCGGCGTCATTGGTCAGGTCTTTCGAGCCGACAATTCCTGCCGCAGGCGATATAGCTCATCCATCGCCATTCGCGGTGTCATGTCGTCGACCTGCATGTTGCGGATTTCATCCAGCAGCGGATCTTCCGGCAGTTCAAACAGACTCAGTTGCTGTTTCGTCTGACGACTGGTCTCGCGCTGCGGCAGGGCAGGGCGGCCGTCGTCGTTGACGTGCTGGGATTCCAGACTTTCCAGAATCGCAGCGGCTCGCTGAGTCACGCTGCGAGGAACCCCGGCAAGTTTGGCCACGTGGATCCCATAGCTGCGGCCTGCAGCGCCTTCGACCACTCGGTGCAGGAAGATCACATCGTCATTGTTTTCCTGAACAGACACGTGCCAGTTGGACGCATGTTTCAGCGTCTGACTCAGATCCGTCAGTTCGTGATAATGGGTGGCGAACATCGTGCGGCATTGTGTTTCGTCGTGGAGGTGTTCCGTAATGCTCCACGCCAGCGAAATGCCGTCGTAGGTGCTGGTGCCGCGACCGATCTCATCCAGAATAACGACACTGCGCTCTGACGCGCTATTCAGAATGCGAGCGGTTTCGGTCATTTCGACCATAAACGTACTTTGCCCTTTGCCCAGCTCATCGCTGGCACCAACACGTGCAAACACACGGTCCGCAATTCCAATTCTGGCTTCGCTGGCAGGTACGAAGGACCCCATCTGAGCCATCACGGTGATCAGCGCTGCCTGACGGATGTATGTACTTTTACCAGCCATGTTGGGACCGGTAATCAACTGGACTCGGCCATTGGGGTTGTCGGACGAACGGTTCTGCGGCGTGCCGTGTTCTGATTGACCCGGCGATCCGGATGCCCGTTCTGCAGAATCACATTCGACGCCCAGCCGCACATCGTTCGGCACAAATTCGCCGGCTGACATCAGTCTGTCCAGCACCGGATGCCGCCCTTCACGAATATCCAGCACGGGGTCATCGGTGATTTCCGGACGACAATAACCAGCTGCGGCAGCCAGTGTTCCCAGCCCCATCAGCACGTCGATTTCCGCCAACGCTTCCGCCGTCGATAACAGTCGAGCAACATGTTGGGCGACATCTTCTTTCAGCTTGCTGAAGATTTCCTGCTCCAGCGCTTTGCTCTGATCTTCTGCCCGTAGAACTTTGTCTTCGTACTCCTTCAGCTCAGGCGTGATGTACCGTTCCTGATTCTTCAGCGTCTGCTTGCGAATGTAATCCTCCGGCACTTTGCTCAGATGTGCACCGGTGACTTCAAGGTAATAGCCAAAGACCTTGTTAAACCCGATCTTCAGATTCGGAATTCCCGTGCGCTCACTTTCCTGTGCCTGGTAGGACGCAATCCATTGCTTGCCGCCCTTTGACAGGTCGCGGAATTCGTCGAGCTTAGCGTTGAGACCGGGACGCACCACGCCACCGTCAGCCACGGAAATCGGCGGTTCATCAATAATCGCGTCGCTGATCGCCTGTCGTACTTCCGGACACAGATCGATACGTTCCTCCAGAGTCCGCAGTCGCTTCGCGCTGCGTTCTGCCAGTTTGGCTCGCAGCGTCGGTAGTTGCCCCAAAGTCGAAGCCAGGCAGCTGAGATCGCGTGGACTGCAGCGCCCCGTCGCGACGCGCGACGTCAGCCGCTGCAGGTCGTACATGCCCTTCAATAGATCGCGCAAATCGTCTCGCAGCGTCAGATTGCTGACCATCTCTTCAACAGCATCCAGTCGTTGACCGATCTGCCCGATGTCCGTCAATGGACTGGATAACCAGTCAGCCAGCAGACGAGCTCCCATGGGAGTACACGTCTCGTCGATCACGCCCAGCAGGGTCTGTGCACGTCGGCCATCGCGGATGGTCTGAGTCAGTTCCAGACTGCGGCGTGTCGCTTCATCGATGACCATGTGCCGCTGGCGGCGATAGCTTTCCAGGCGAGTGATATGCGGCAGGGCAGACTTCTGAGTGTCGCGAATATATTCCAGCAGCGCTCCGGCGGCTGTAACGGCCGGTGAATGGTCTTCAACATCGAAGCCTTCCAGCGTTTTCGTGCCGAAGTGCTCGTGCAGCAATCGGCGAGACTCGTCTTTCGAAAAGCACCACGCTGGCCGGCCGGTCAAAACTGGTCCGCCAAGATCGACTCGCGTCACAGGCAGATCGCCGTCGCTGGCAGATTCTTCAGGGACCAGACATTCCGCCGGGCTGATGCGGGCCAGCTCATCCTGCAGCAATGCCGGTTCGATTTCAGAAACCAGAAAACGTCCGGTGGAAAGTTCCAGCCATGCCAATCCGATGCTGGACTTCGCAGGTGCGACACTTGCGATGAAGTTACTGACTCGCGGATCCAGCAGCTCGTCGTCAGTCAGCGTGCCGGGCGTAATCACCCGCGTCACTTCACGACGCACCAGCCCCTTCGCTTTTTTGGGGTCTTCCACCTGGTCACAAATGGCCGCACGAAATCCCGACTGGATCAGCTTTTGCAGATAATTGTCCAGCTGATGATACGGGAACCCGGCCATCGGGATCGGATTGTCGGACGACTTGTCCCGACTGGTTAGCGTCAGCCCCAGCACGCGGGCGGCGTTCTGAGCGTCCTCGTGGAACAGCTCATAAAAGTCACCCATCCGGAACAACAGAATTGCGCCAGGATTTTCGGCCTTCACCTCCCGGTACCGCTCCATCATGGGGGAAAGCTTGGCCGCCATTACACCTGCTTTTCGTCCGGGAACAACATGCTGACACTGGTGCGATCATGAATACTGCGAATGGCCTGAGCAAACAGCGGTGCGACGGAAATGACTTCAATTCGGTCACACAACGGTTCGACCGGCGACTCGATAGTGTCTGTCATGAACAACTTTTTGATCAGGCTGTTCTGAATTCGGTCGGACGCACCTTTCGCCAGCACCCCGTGAGATACCGCCGCGTAAATATCTTTTGCGCCGCGTTGTCGCAGTACGTCGGCCATATTGCACAGCGACCCGCCGGTAGTCGTGAAATCGTCCACCATCAATACGTTGCGACCGTCGACCTGCCCGATCACTTCCAGAATCTCTGCCTGCTCGCTGTGGTCAGGACGGGTCTTGTTGCCGATGACAACGGGCACACCCAGAAGATTGGCGTAGGCTGCGGCAGACTTCGCAAAGCCAGCATCAGGGCTGCAAACGACCAGATCATCGATGTTCATCGACTTGATGTGCTCGCAGATGACCGTGCGAGCATACAAATGATCGACAGGCACGCTGAAGAACCCCTGAATCTGCGGACTGTGCAAATCCATGGTCAGCACTCGGTCCGCACCCGCTGCTTCAATCGCATCCGCGCAGACTCGAGCACGAATGGACACCCGAGGCTCGTCCTTCTTGTCTCCCTTGGCATAGCTGAAGTACGGAATCACCGCCGTGATATGCTGAGCACTGGCTCGTTTCAGTGCGTCAATCCAAAACAACAACTCCACAAAATTGTCGTTCACCGGGTGATGCACACCCTGAATGATAAATGTGTCCCGCCCGCGCACGTTTTCCAGAATGCGGACGAAAACGTTCCCTTCGCTGAAGACCTGTGCCTGGCACGGAGTGAGGCGGACTCCCAGACCATTGGCGATTTTCTGCGCAAAGACTGGGTTGCCCGATCCGGCAAGGATCGCGAGGTCACCCTGCGGAGCCTGAAAGTGCTGAAGTCGCGGACCCCGACGACTGTCGGCTGATCCTGAATCCTGGTTCATAAATGACCTGCTGAAGAAAGGTCGATGCGATCGACCTTCGTAGCCGCCTTCGACGGCTCTGGGGAGCTACTGCTGGAATCTGCCGGTCTGCTCTCGCTGGTCGCTGCAAAGTGCGCGAATTTTAGACTTGAGTTTCGAAGAGACGCTGAAATACACGTGTGAAAGCGCTAAATGGCGCCAAAAACGATGTCCGGCATCTTATCGCTGGCAGGAATGAACTCAAGGCAGCCGTTCGTGTCTCTGAGAATTGCGAGTGACGACAGACAGAAGTTTGGAATCCGGCGGCTGGAGCTTAGAATCCCGACCTGCAGTTCATCCAGCAGCCGATCGAGTTTCAATGGGACCGCAACCCGATGCAAAAGTGATGATGCGTCCTCCGACCTGGCCATATCGTTACATGCGTATGACGGGCGGTCTGAAAGCACTGGCCGCGCCAGTGGCACACACGTGGTCCGTTCCCGCTTTTTTCACCACAAAGATATGGAAGTAACGCGATGAGCAATCGCATTTGGAATTTTTCTGCCGGACCAGCGGTGCTGCCGGAATGTGTACTTGAAGAAGCTGGCCAAAACCTGCTGTCGCTGGGCGATACGGGCGTGGGGATCTGCGAGCATTCGCATCGCGGCAAGCCATTCGTCGCAGTCGCTGAAGAAGCAGAGTCCCTGTGCCGTGAAATTGCTGACATCCCGGACAATTACCGAGTACTGTTTCTGCAGGGCGGGGCGTCAATGCAGTTCGGAATGGTACCAATGAACTTCCTGGCGAAGGATCAGACGGCCGACTATCTGGTCACCGGGGCATGGGCAAAGAAAGCACTCAAGGAAGCAAAACTGTTCGGCAACGCACACGTGGCCTGCAGCAGTGAAGATGCGAACTTCAATTATATTCCGTCCGAGATGAACTTCAGCGATGCACCGCGCTATGTTCACTATGCGTCCAACAACACGATTTACGGCACTCAGTTCAGGACCGAGCCTTCAGGCTTCAACAGCGACGCATTTCTGGTCCGCGATGCCAGCAGCGAGATCTTCAGCCGTCCGATTGACGTGGCAAGACACGGCATCATTTACGCCGGAGCTCAGAAAAATCTCGGCCCCAGTGGCGTGACACTGGTCATCATTCGTGATGATCTTGTGGAAGCCGGAAGCCATGAGCTTACGTCAATGCTGCAGTACCGGACTCATGCCGGCGCCGATTCCATGTTCAACACTCCGCCAACATCCGGGATTTATCTGATAATGCTGGTCTTCCGCTGGATCAAAGCCAACGGCGGATTGACGGGCATGCAGGCACGCAACGAAGACAAAGCCGGTCGACTGTACGAATACCTGGACAACAGCAGTCTGTTTCACGCCACAGCGGAAACGGACAGCCGCTCGCTGATGAATGTCACCTTCGTCACCGGCGATGCGGACAGGGATGCTGCGTTCATCAGCCAGGCAGAAGCGAAAGGCTTCAGTGCATTGAAGGGCCATCGCAGTGTTGGCGGAATGCGAGCCAGCATTTATAATGCGTTCCCGGCCGAAGGCGTTGATGCACTGATCGCGTTCATGAAAGAATTCGAGGCCGCTGCCTAGCTACCAGCAGGAGTGGTCTCCTGACGTTTCGATATTCCTGTCACGGGTCGATGTGAAAGGCCCGAAAACCGGCACGCCCTTTACCAGAGTCCACGTCTCTGCCAGACAAGCGTCCACTCGCCAATGACCGACAGATCCCAGCAGGAAAACGACGACGAATCCTCGATCGACCGTCGTTCGGCGGATATCGGCATTATTTGTACTCACGGCGACGAGATCGGTCCGCTGCTGAAACTGCTGGACCGTCAGCGAAAATACATCGATCAGGGAGCAACCTTTCGCGGAGGATTTCTTGACGAAGCGATTCGCGTTGCTGTGGCAGAAGCCGGGGCAGGATTTGCGCGACACCGCTCGGTGGCTCAGACGTTGCTCGACGAGCACCATCCGACGTGGATACTTTCTGTTGGATTCGGGTCGGCACTGATTGAGGAACTCAACGCTGGCGACGTTTCTTTGGCCAACGAGATCTGCGACACGCACGGCAACAGCCTGACCGTGAAATGTCCGATCCCGGAGTCGAAGCGGGTCCTTGTCAGAAAACACGTTGTGGCGGACACCCATCCGCACACAACTGCCGACAAGGTTGCGCTGGCCGAAACGACAGCAGCAGCCGTTGTCGATACCACCGGCTTGGCGGTCGCCCAGGTGTGTGCAGACGTGCCTGATGACGCGCCACGGACAGGGTTTCTTTCCATGCGTGTGATTATCGACACCGCCAGTGAAACGGTGCCGAGCAACGCCGTTCCAATGCTGTTCGAACCGTCAGACGTGCAACAGAACACCGTCATCGGAAAGCTGAAGAAACGGTTCAAACGCGACCCGGAATTCGACCCGTGGAAATCTCGCGCGAACGAAGCGGCCGCTAATATGAATCGATTCCTGGTGAGCGTCATCCGGCGACTTGCCGAGAAGATCGATCGCACGCGAATTTGACAAAGCTGCCGCAGCGCCACGCGGCGACATCAGGACTTCTTACGGTCGTGTCCCTTGAACAGCTTGCGTTCAATGCGAGGGCTGTACGGAGTCCACGCCGAATCCTTGTTCATGTCGTCTTCGATGCTGCGAGTGAATTCGTGCAGCTTGGCATCAAGATTGTCGATGTGGTGCAGCACAATGGCTTCCGGGGTCATGGGCAAGCGCGGACTGCCGAATTCCAGCGTACCGTGATGACTGAGAATCATGTGCTTCAGCCGCAGCACGTCTTCACCATCGATCTCACCACCGCCCAGTTCCGCACGTACCAGCTGCAGTTTTTCGTTCAGAATCTCGATCGCGATATTCATATGACCAAGCAGCTGCCCTTCGTCGGTGTAGGCCAGCGTCGGGTCCCATGACAACTCTCGAACCTTTCCCAGATCATGCATCAGCACGCCCAGCAGCAGCAGGTCGCGATTCAGGTGCGGATAATGATCACAAATGCGGTCCGCCACTTCTGACATGCTGACAACGTGTTCGATGAGTCCGCCCTGATAGGCATGATGAGCCTTCACTCCGGCCGGGGCAGAGCACAGGTCGTCAACCAGTTTCTGGTCTGTCATGAAGCATTCCGCCAGTGCCAGCAGCTTGGGGCACTTCAGCGACCCGAGCAGTTCCTTGAGCCGGTCCAGCAGAGGCCCCACATTGGCCTGCGGTTGGGCGTGATAGTCGTCCATGTCGTAATTCGCATCGGGAGCAGTATCGATGCGTGTGACGATCATCTGCAGGCCGCCCTGATACAACTGCACCTTGCCCCGAACGTGAACAAGATCGCCGGCATTGATGTGCTGCATGCGTTCTTCCGAGACATTCCACATCAGCCCGCTGACGACACCTGATTTGTCACGCAACGTTGCCAGCAGATACATATCGGCATTGCGATTGGCACGTAACTGCTTGTCAGCCAGCAGATAGACGTCATCGACGGCGTCTCCGTCGGACAAATCTTTCACGAACGTACGTGGCATTTAAGGACTTTCACTCAGAACCAGGGCCGACAATTGGCTGTCGTTGATCAGGAATATTCGCGACAAAAGGTTGCCGAACGAAGGATCTTAGAAGTGCCAGTGCCCTGCAACAACCACTTTGCCACTGCATCTGGCAGTCTTTCAGAATCGCCCGGGCTTTCTCACGTTTGCGGCAGCCGAAGCTCTGCTAGAATCCTCGACTCAGTTGTCCGGAGCGGCAGCTCAGAGGCTGACGACACCGAACATACGCCCATTCTAACTCTATAGAATCACCCTCGACATGCGCTGGTCTCAGACATTTATCCCCACGATGAAGGAAGTTCCTTCCGACGCCGAAGTTCCCAGCCACCAGCTGATGCTTCGAGCCGGATTAATTCGTCAGCTGATGGCCGGAGCTTACACCTTCATGCCGCTGGGCTACCGAGTGATCCGCAAGGTTTCACAGATCGTCCGTGAAGAAATGGACCGTGCCGGCGGCGTCGAACTGTTCATGCCCGCACTTCAACCACTGGAACTGTTCGAGCGCACGGGGCGCAAAGAAGCCTTCGGCAACGTGCTATTCAAATTGGAAGCCAAACGGGGCGACCGCAACCTGCAATTTGCTTTAGGGCCAACTCACGAAGAAGTGATTACGGACCTGATTTCACGCGAAATCAAAAGTTACAAACAACTGCCGGTCACGATGTATCAGATCCAGACGAAGTTTCGCAACGAAGAACGTCCCCGCTTCGGTGTCCTGCGCACCAGCGAGTTTCTAATGAAGGACGCCTACAGTTTTGGCGCGTCCATGGAACAACTGAACGAAACATATGATGCGATGTACAACGCGTACTGCCGCATCTTCGAACGCTGTGGCCTGGAGTACATTCCTGTCGAAGCCGAAAGCGGACCGATCGGCGGCGACGCGTCTCATGAATTCATGGCGCCTGCCGACAACGGCGAAGATTTCGTCGTCAGATGCACGGGCTGTGAATACGCCGCGAACCAGGAACGAGCGGATACCGGACGCTCCTCCAGTATTCCACCGGCAGTGACAGGCGCGCCCGAGCCGCAGAAAGTCGACACACCGCATGCCGGCACGATCGAAGACGTCAGTAAAATGCTGAGCGCCGACCCGTCCACGTTCATCAAGACCCTGATCTACTCGGTGCCCAGCGACGCCACAGATGCCGGCAACGACGAGCATCACCCGCCGAAGACGGTTGCGGTATTGGTTCGAGGTGACCATGACGTGAACGAAGGCAAGGTCCGTCGAGCACTGGGAGTGTCGAGCCTTGAACTGGCCGACGAAGCAACGATCGAAAAAGTCACCGGAGCTCCCGTTGGATTCGCCGGCCCCGTCGGCATTCAATGTGACTACGTGGCAGATCACAATGTCGCACTAATTACATCCGCCATCACGGGCGCCAACGAAAAGGACGCTCACCTGACCGGAGTCATTCCCGGCACACACTTCGAGCTGACAGAAACTCACGACCTGAGAAATGCGATCGCCAATGATCCCTGTCCTCGGTGCGACGGCACTCTGGAGACTGTGCACGGCATCGAGGTTGGCCACGTGTTCAAACTGGGCACGAAGTACAGTGAATCGCTGGACGCCGTCTTCCTTGACCGGGAAGAAAATAAACACCCCATCATCATGGGCTGCTACGGCATTGGTGTCAGCCGAGTCGTTGCCGCGATCGTGGAAACCTGCCACGACGACGGCGGAATCATCTGGCCAAAATCCGTTGCGCCGTACACGGTGGAGCTGATTCCCCTGAACATCAAGGATGAAGACACGATGACAGCGGCCAACACAATCTACGACGAACTGTCGGCAGCAGGAATCGACGTCCTGATGGACGACCGCGATCAGCGTCCCGGCTTCAAATTCAAAGACGCCGACCTGATCGGCCTGCCCATACGAGTCATCATCGGCGGCAAAGGTCTTAAAGAGGGCAACGCCGAAATCAAACTGCGAACAGATTCCCAGGCCACGAAGGTCCCAATTGGTGAAACGGTTTCGTACGTTCAGAATCTGGCCAAAGGAACGACAGCCTGAGATCACGGGGCATCATTGCCAAGGCAAGTCGATGCACGACAACGGCGTTATCCAGCCCGTCCGCACTCCCGCGCATCTGAGGGCTCGGCCAACCCACGAGTTGCACGTATTCACACAGTGGTAAGTACCGCGTGCTTCGAAGAAGGCATCGTTCCATGAATATCCGGCGGACTCGATCGGTATGTTGTGGTCATTCCTGTCCGTTCGAAACGAGCGGAGAACAAAATCGGTCAGCTCAGAATACTGTTTTGCGGAGAGCCGGACAGAACGAGTATTCTGGCTTGTTGTGACGGACGGCTTCATCGTGACATGCAGCCAGGTTTCGGACGGCCAAAGCAATGCATTCGCCGCCGTCGAAGCTTTCAGATCATTCCACGTTGAAGTCTGCAGGAAGAAGCCCTTGTCTCCCCAGCCAATCGCCACATGAGTTGCCGATTGCTTATTACCGGCAAAGCACTCCGCCGGAAAATGATCTCGCCAGTTCACAACACTGGTCTCAATCGGCAGCACAACATCAGCGTGAACAGGATTGGACGTCACCAGGATCTCGATGCCGTCTGCACGCGCTGCAAAGTCGTTATCGACGGGGATGAGTCCAGCCAGCACAACCAGAAGATAGAACGCAACAACAAGCGAAATGCCCTGAAAGCAGCGCTTCAGCAATACGAGTATTCGTCGCGGAATCGATCGTCGGGTGCTATCGAACGAAGCAGTAGTAGCGTCCTGTCCCATTGCAGCGTGTCTCCCACCCGCTCAGCCATTCAGTGGGCGCGACGCCAATTTGGTTCAATCAATCTGCTGATGACCCGTATTCAGGAACAGAAAAGATCCAAGCTTGGAACTGGTTAAGACATCAACTCGACCATCATTATTCACATCCTGAGCCGTGATCTGCACGCCAACGCCGGAATTGTCGTCGATCAGATGCGGGACATAGTATGCTGAACCGTCAGAATTGCGCTGCAGTTGGAACCAATAGACCACGGGCTCTGCGCCGGGTTCAATGTCGCCTTTCGGACCATGAGCCCAGCGGCGTTTTCCGGTGATGATGTCCTGCAGTCCGTCGCCGTCGATGTCTGCCATTGTCAGCGCGTGTGGCTGAGTGAACGCAACCTTGTAAGTCGCAAGCTGCTCTCGATTGCCCATGATCAAGCGTTCGCGAAACTTACTCGCGCCATCAACTGACTGATTTTCGTACCAGGCCAGCCCCCATTCGTGGGCATGAACAGCAGATATCACATCCTGATCGCCATCTGCATCAACATCGTACACGAACATCTGGGCACCGCCTCGTTCCTGGCTGAAACGCAGTCGGTGAAAGTTCCAGAGTGAGTTTGCAACGACTGTGATGTCGTTGGCACTGACCGAAGTACTCGGCTGCTCGTACCAGCCGTCGTTGATGATCAGGTCAAGGCGACCGTCACCGTTAACATCGCCAACACCTTCGCCGTGATAAAACTCAGGCCAGTCTTCGTCTTCACCGACGGCCGTGAACTCCCACGGCTCGGCAGGTTTTTCCGGATTCGGCTGAATATAGCCCCAGCAACCGTCCCAGTGACAGATCAGCTGGGGAATGCCATCGCCATTCAGATCAGCCAGAGTCGGCGATTCCCCGCGCACACGTTCAAAGGCAAAATGGCTCTTCCACATTTCAGTCGAATCGCCGGGGTTTTCGTACCACGTGGCCGGATGTTTGTGCACTCGGCCCAGCACCAGAATGTCCGGGCGACCGTCACCGCTGAAATCGTGGACAAAACTGAACATGCTGTTGCTGGGACTTTCTTCCAGCGGCTGCAGCATGGGTTCGTAGAACGCATGAGCTTCTTTGAACTCCGGTCCTTCGTACCAGAACGGTCCGGCAACAATATCCAGCCTGCCATCAGAATTGATGTCTGACGCTGCGATTCCGTCGCAGTAGTATCGATCCGTCAGAACGATTTTTTCAAAATCGACGGCGCGGCAGGATGTTGGCAGCACAAGACAAAGAATAACGATCGGCGAAAAAAATCGGATCACCATCAGTCGGTCGTCTCTTCAAAAAATGGGGCGTGACTTCTGTGGCACGCGGAGTGCAGCCGTGAACGGCGCTATGCGTTCTGCTGGCGATCGTTACACGAGCCCTTCGATCGGATCACCAAAATAGATATTGTGCGGACGATTGAGTTCGTCTTGCCACGTGGCAGTCCGAGGAATCCCGAGTGCGCTGTAAATCGAAGCCGCCATGTTTTCCGGCTTCTGCGGATCAGATGCCGGATACGCGGCCTGTTCGTCGGACGAACCAATCACGTTGCCTCCACGGACTCCGCCGCCGGCGAAGAATAACGTCTGAACAGCTCCCCAGTGGTCTCGCCCCGGTTCCTTGTATTCTTTTTCCAGAAGCGAAATCCTGGGCGTGCGGCCGAATTCACCCCCCATCACAATCATCGTCGAGTCCAGCAGACCGCTACGACCGAGATCATCCAGCAGCGCAGACAAGGCGCGGTCAGTCGGGGGCAGCAGTTTTTCTCGCAGTCGCCAGAAAGCTTCACCGTGCGTATCCCATGCCTCGTTGTTACCAAGATTCACCTGGATCATCGGGACGCCGGCTTCGGCCATGCGGTAAGCCATCAGCAGCGACCAGCCGAACGTGTTTCGTCCGTACCGTTCCTGAGTTTTTTCGTCGGCGCGATTCACGTCGATCGCGCGACGGATCTTTTGACTCGCCAGCAGTGAAACGGCCGATTGCCGATGCTGATCGTAGAGTTCACCGGTGGCCGACGCCTCCAAAGCAGCTCGTTGAGCGTCAATGGAATTCAGTAGACTCAAGCGCTTGTCGAAACGGGTGCCATTGATGCCCGACTGCAGCTTCAGATTGGGCGCCTGAAAAACAGTAGGCGTGTCTGACGTGGGAGTTTTTCTCGGCAGCTGATGAAACGTGTACTCCGGGTACGCTCCACGCCAGAAGGGGTCACCATATTGAGTGGCGCCGATGATAAACGGATCACGATGATGCCCCATGGTGCCGCCATAGGCACCGGGAATAACGCCACCTGACCAGTGCACCAGGCGTTCCGGTAACATCACCGCCGGAGGCAGATTGTTGTGTTGCGCCGGCACGGCATCACCCACAATGGACGAAATCGACGGCCAGTCCGTGGGACGCGGCAGACGATCACCCTTGAAACCGGGCGCCGTCGAATGCCCGGTGAGCATATAATAGTGTCCGAGCGTATGGCCGTTGGTCGGATGAGTGAGTGATCTCACCAGCGACCACAGATGACTGCGCTGAGCCAGCAGCGGCAGATGTTCGCAGATATCAATTCCGGGTGTGTTTGTGGCGATCGGATTGAATTCGCCACGAATTTCAGCCGGAGCATTCGGCTTCAGATCGAAGCTGTCCTGCTGGGCCAGGCCTCCCGACAGAAATATGTAGATGCACGATTTGGCTCTCGCTGTCGGCGAAGCAGGCGCTGCAGCATTGGCCGACCGCAAACCGGCCAGATGATTCATCCCCATGCCCAGCAGGCCGATGGCACCAGCCTGCACGGTCGTTCGCCGTGAGATCGTCGGATGAATCCAGGAAGCTGCGGGCACGGCAAGGTTCCGGTGGGATTGGGGTCAAACAGCGTATCGTCGACGCAGAGCACCAGTGAAATGCTCAAGGACACGATAAAAAGGTACCCCCCCGGCACGTTTTCGTCAATTACTTCTGCAATAACCGACCGAAGTGCCCTCTGCCGGCGGGCGTTTCCGGGTCGTGCAGGCAGTCAGGAACTGTCCTGACAACGATCATCGCGCCAGGACTGGCCCTGGCCTGCGTGTCTCTACCTGGCATATTGTCGAACGCGCTCAGCGACCAACGGGAGCGGCCGATTGGCTTCCGAGCGTCAGCTCGATTCGGCCGGCGGGCCGTCCCGCCATGGGGAATGCCGGCCAGGCGACGCTGCCTTCCTGCAGATCGTCGCTGCAGTGGCGACGATGCGTGGGCAGAAAACGCTTTGACTGCCGATCGTCGTAAACACTGCGGCGCCCCCACAGTTGTGCCAGGCTGTCCTGATAAAGCAGACACCATTCCGCCGAGCAGGCTTCCATCGTGCGGACGGAGTTCTTTCGTTCGCACTCAATCAACACCAAATCAGGATCCTTGTAGTGCAATGCCTTTGTCGCATCGAAAGGAACGGAGGTGTCTTCTCGATAACGGACGTGTGGCGGAAGGTCGCCCAGAATGAAGTCAAAGTACATATCGATGATCGGCTGCGGATAGCAGGTGCGAAACCGTCCATCGAAGGCGACTCGCGATTCCGGACTGCTGTCTGCAAAAACCGCCAGCGCGTATTGAGCCCAGTTGAAAGTGACAAGCACTTTTCCGTTGAGCTGATTGTCGGCCATGAACTGAATCGCTGACACGGGATAGTATTCGCGATCCACATGCAACGTGGCCTGTCGAGGAAACTGAGCACAACCCAGCGCAACAAGCAGCACAAGGGGGACGGCAACACCGGCCCCGCGATGCTGACTAATCTGAGCTGGATGCTGTTCGGCTGCCCGTTCTTTCAGCCAGGCAAACATCTGCCGCACCACCGATTCGATGTGAGGAGCAAGAATGAAACTGCCCATCATCGCTGCAAATGGAAGATGTCGGTGATGTTTGACAGCCTGCCATGACAACAGTGACATGACGATCAATCCCGGCCAGCGGCGCGGTTCGACTGTCTTCTTCAGGCACAGAAACGCGCCGAAAGCAAAACACCAGAACGGCAGGCCGTCGACCGCGAACAGCGGCAACGGTGCCCATTCAGAAATTTCAGGACGCGGACGACCAAGCGAAGACAGCATCCATGTATGAAGTTCATATCCGTAAGGATTAACCATGCATGCCGCGACAGTAGCCGTGAACAGGATCGCATGATGGCGAACTGTCGACCACAACCGAGGATCACGGCAAAGCAGCAGTTCGACGCCGTCCAGCCCCAGCCACGCCATCAGAATCGCCATGCCGGCAAGGTAACCGCCGTGAGCATTCGTCCAGAAACACATCAACGGTGGGATCAGCCACAACCACTTCCGTGAAATCACTGCAGCGCTGCGTGCTGTTACAGCTCCAGGCAGGGCGACGGACAGCACGGCCAGCAATCCCGCTCCGCAGGCGTAACTAAGCATGTGCGGCCGCACCAGCCAGTGAAATGAAATATTGAACGAAAGCAGCACCACAATAGCGAAACACGTCACCAGACCAGCACCCATCCGGCGAGCGACCCAGACTGGCAGGCTCAGCACAACCAGCGTGAATAGTGACTTGAGCAGTAGCAGAGCTGTCTGACCGCCGAAGCTGTCAGCTGAGGCCATCATTAGTTCTGCAATGTTCTCGTGGTTGATCCATCGAAAATCATTGACCGCGTACGACCATGTCGTGGTGGTATGTAGATGTCCGTCGCGGAGGACTTCTTTTCCGTAAGTCACGTGTCCCCACAAGTCCGGATCGGCACCGCTGCGTGACATCACGAACAGTCCGAACATCATGATAACGGTCAGCCACAGAACCTCGGCCAGAGATGCTTTTCGCTGTTCCGACCCAGCTGGATCCGGTGTCGAGAATCTTGTGAGGTCGTCGTGGGTCATTTACGTGCGTCCGGCACTTGAATTCTCTGATAGACTTCCATCGAGACAGGAACAGCATCCAGCCACTTTGCTGCAAGGCACCCGCACATTCCGAGCGTCAGCTCGCATAGACCGTCGAAGACGGTCGCACACACCGGCGAAGACGGTTTGAAACGGTTATGACAGTCGAAGATGTGGGCGGGGTGGCTTCACCGTGTTTCGATTTCGCAACACTGAAAAGTTAGCTTGAGTTCGGACGCCGGTCGGCTCAAAAACGTAAATTTTGTATACGGTCTGCGCTGCGAGAACTGAGATCTCTGATTTTCTGGACGAAGACGAATGACGAACGAGCCCCTGGAAGCCTACATCCACCGTCAGATACCTATCACCGCCGCGATGGGAGTACAAATCATTGAAGCGACGGCGGATCGGGTTGAATTGTCCGCTCCACTGGCACCAAACATCAATCACCGCGAAACCGTCTTCGGCGGAAGCGCGGCTGCTGTCGCGACTCTGGCCGCATGGACACTGGTTCTGGTGCGCATGCGAAATGAAGATCTGACCGGCAAACTGGTGATTTCACGCAATTCCATGCAGTATCAGAAGCCGATCATTGCCGACTTCACCGCCGTCGCCTCTGCCGACGGGTTATGCTCGTGGGAGAAATTCGTCGCCGGATTAACTCGCAAAGGGCGGGGGCGGCTGCAGGCGACGTCACGTTTGCTGCTGAACGGCGACCGGGTTGCTGAATTCGAAGGGCAGTTTGTGGCGATCAATCACTGAAGACCACGCCCTGAGAGGTTTGACCAACGAGCTCGTGGACCGCTCTCGGCGATGCAAAAACCCCGAGACCTGGTGCTTATTGCAGCAGCGAATTCTGCCGGTCGCTGGGTATTTAATCTTCCTGACACTGAGGTTTGATTCTGGCCGAATACGTGCCGATAAAACTGACTGGGGCGGTTTTGAAGATTCTGTCGGTTGCAGACGCCCACGTTGCGCTATCCACCAGCAAAGGCACAACGTCGAGGAAATGCTGGCCTTCCGATATCAGGGCATTTTTCGCTGAGACGTGACGAATTCACATCGGCGCGAACTGGGGTGCGAAACCTGATACGGGTTCCGAAATCGGGCCAAACATCAGAACAGACATCGTCATGACTGAGCAGGAAAAGATTCAACAGCTGGAAAAACAGCTTCACTTGCTGGATGAGCAGCTGATGCAGACGCAAAAGCTGAGCTCTGTGGGAGCATTGGCCAGCAGCATTACACATGAGTTTAACAACATTCTGACGACGGTGATTAACTACGCGAAGATGGGAGTTCGGCATAAAGATGCCAAGACTCGAGACAAAGCATTCGACCGAATTCTGTCTGCGGGTCAGCGAGCAACAAAAATCACGACTGGCATGCTGGCTTACGCTCGCAATACCAGTGATCGGTTTGAACCGTGCGAGCTAAACAAGCTGCTGGCTGACGTGATGGTCCTTGTGCAGAAGGACCTTCAGATGCACCGCATCGGAGTGGACGAGAACATACAGCCGAGCGTATGGGCGCTCGTGAACAGCAGTCAGATTCAGCAAATTCTGATGAACCTGATTGTCAATGCCCGCCAGTCAATGGACGAAGGCGGGCGGCTGCGACTGATTATCCGCGATAATCCGGAAGACGGCTGGGCAGAGGTATCGGTCGGGGACAGCGGCTGCGGGATTCCCAACGAACAGCTGCAAAAGATATTCGACCCGTTCTATACAACAAAAAAAGCCGACGCACGTGGCCAGGGAGGCACGGGCATCGGTCTTTCGCTGTGCCGCAAAATCATTGAAGCCCACAAGGGCCGTATTCGCGTGGAAAGCGAAGTTGGGAAGGGAACTACGTTCACACTCAAACTGCCGCGCTCGGAATCTCCGGCAGGGCTGATTGACACATCGGCCGCCTGAGTTCTGCAGGAAGCTGCTTAGCCGATAAGAAATGCTCAGAGCCCCGGTCTTTTGAAAAGACCGGGGCTTTTTGTGTCGTTCAATTGCCCGCCGCACCTTTGGCGATGCCAAACGTCAGTATTGTTGACGTCTTGTATTCGTCACCGGGCTTCAGGATGGTCGACGGGAAGGCCTTCTGATTCACTGAATCGGGATAGTGCTGTGTTTCCAGGCAGACCGCACTGCGGTGAGCGTAGGTCTTGCCGTCCTTGCCCTTCTGCCCCTCCAGAAAATTTCCGGAATAGAATTGAATTCCCGGTTCCTGAGTAAGAATCCGCAGAGTTCGTCCGGATTCCTTGTGCCGCAGTAATGCCGCAAAATTGTAGTCCTTGTCATCCGGCCCGGGGTTCAGCACGAAATTGTGGTCGTATCCCAGAGCTGCCGTGTCGGTTAGTTTTTCGATGCGAGCACCAATCCGTTTTTGCTTTGTGAAGTCCAGTGGGGTGCCGGCAACGTCTGCAATTTCTCCGGTCGGAATCAGTGTGTCGTCGGTGGGTGTGTACTTGTCAGCATTCAACTGCAGCAGGTGGTCCAGAACCGTATCGCTTCCGGCACCACCGAGGTTGAAATAGGCGTGGTTCGTCAGATTGATTGGGGTCGCCGCATCAGTGGTCGCTTTGTAGCTGATGTTGATCCGGTTGGCGTCTTTCGGCACAAAGAATGTCACCTGTACTTTGACTGTGCCAGGATATCCTTCTTCACCATCGGGACTTGTGTATCTGAATCGTACGCCATCCCCGCGGTCGTTTGTATACGGGTGTGCTTTCCACACGACCTTGTCCAGACTCCGTTCCACGCCACCATGAAGGTGGTTGGGCTCGTTGTTGGTGGCCAGAGAATAGTCTTTCCCGTCCAGCGAAAACTTACCGTTGGCAATGCGATTACAAACACGGCCTGTCGTGCAGCCGAAGTACTGGTTGTCTTCGGATTCGTAGCCGGCCACATCGTCCCAGCCCAGAATCACGTCCTCGGATTTTCCATCCTTGTCAGGAACATGAATCTGCACCAGTGTCGCACCTCGAGTCATCACCTTTGCAACCAGACCGGTATCACTCCTGAGCGTGTAGAGTTCAACAGCTTCGCCGTCTTTGGTCTTACCGAAATCGGTCATCACAGGTTCATCAGCCATGGCAGAATCACAAACAATCAGGGTCAGGAGGAGGCACGTTCGAATCATTGAGTCACAATCTGAAAAAGGAAGGCCGGTGTTGAAGGAACAGACTATCTTGTCAGTCTACCGGACCTCTGATCGTACCGTGACCGACGACAGAACACAGCTAATTACGGACAAAAAAATTCGGTAAGGACCTCGCGCCGATCAGCGAAGAAGCATTTCGACGTGGGGAATTCCGTCAACGAGATGCTCTGCAGTAACGGTCACAAAACCGTGGCTCATGTAAAACGGCTGCAGATGAGCCTGTGCAGATATACGAATCGCCATACCAGCGAATCGGCCGCGACAGAATTGAACGCTACGTTCCATGAGTTCATGGCCGAGACCACAACCACGGCTTGCAGGCGCCGTCACAACGCGTCCAATCGATGGTTCCTCGAAGCATTTCCCGGGCGGCAATACTCGAAGATAGGCCTGCAGACTCTGAGTTTCCGAACCTGTCCCGCAAAGATGAAAGGCGACATGATCATGTTTGTCGATATCACCGTACGCACACTGCTGTTCGATGATAAAGATCTGCTGTCGCAGGTACAGAATCTGATACAGACGATTGCCGCTCAACTCAGAGAATTCGCGCCACGACCAGTCCAGCTTCGGCGGCGGAATCTGGCGACACTGTTCACTCATCGGGTGTCGTTTCAATGACGTAGTCTTCGCCGCTGAAGGTCACCACATCTCCGTGGATCAGCTTGCGGCCACGTCGAGTTTCCGAGTCACCGTTCACCATGACAACACCAGATCGAATCACATGCTTGGCTTCGCCACCCGATGCCACAAGATCCGCCAGCTTGAGAAACTGATCCAGCTGGATTGTTTCGCCGTCATCGTTCGGCTTCTCCGCCTCGGACATTGGAGCACAGCTTTCGTTCTAAAGGGAAAATGTTCTCGGTTTAAGTTCGGCAGCGGGGAAGCGACAAATAAATAATTGAAGACATGCCAATGTGCGCCCACGCCGGTATATTCTGTCATCGATCGATTCACCACGCTTAAGGTTGACAAGTTTATTTCATGGAATTCAGAAATCTATACATCGTAGCGGCGGTTAGTCTGTGCGGTGTCTCCCCGGGACAAACTTCAGGCGTGTCCGGCGATGCCGTCATTCGCGCGCCGTACGCCAATTCGGAAATTGTGATCACCACGACCTCACGTCTTGCAGGGGCAATCGATTCTCTCACATGGGCTGGACAGGAATTTATAGACAGTCATGATCACGGGCGGCAACTGCAGTCCGCGTCAAACCTGGATGCCGGGGCCAGGATGATCAGCGAAACCTTTAATCCGACAGAGGCAGGTTCGCGCTTTGACGGCGCTGGCCCGGTATCAACCAGTCGCCTGCTGCGGCTGATCGCCGAAGGTCACACGCTCCAAACCACCACTCAGATGGCGTTCTGGCTGCGCCCCCGAGAGAAATCAGCCGGGAACCCGGCAAAAAACACGACAGAACTGTCGAATCATCTACTCAAAAAACGTGTGACAATCGGCTACCGCGACATGCCAAATGTGCTGCAGTACGACGTAACGTTTGGTCTGCCCGCGAACGAGCACCACCGTTACGCTCAGTTCGAAGCCGTGACCGGATATCTGCCGGATACTTTCAGCCGCTTCTACTCGTTCAATCCTGCCACCGGAACAGTCAATGCGCTGTCTGATGGCCCCGGTGAACAGTCAAAGCCCGTCATCCTGTCAACGCAATCCGGTTCACACGCGATGGGCATCTATTCGCCGGACCAGCCGTCACCCGGATACGAACACGCAGGGTACGGTCGCTGGCGATTTATTCCGCAAAAGGTCGTCAAATGGAACTGCGTTTTTCGAATCCGCAACGACGACGGACTTGAACCCGGAGATTATTCGTATCGCAGCCTGGTGATTATTGGAGAACTTGACGCCGTAGTCGCCACCATGGTGAAACTGCACAAAGCAGACTGATCATCACCACGCTGGAAGTCGCGGCCCGTGCCCATGCTGTGGTCTGCCCGATTCGACTTCATGGCGACTGTGCGGGCGTCTTTGTAAATTGTTTCGGTTTTCACAATTCTCACCACATATCGGATGTGTTTTATGAACAGGAAAATGGCCTGTCACGCGCTGGTCTTCACTTTTGCGGCCGTTGTCATCGCTGGTTGCAGCGACGCGCCAGCTCCATCTTCAGGCGCTGCACCGAAAGCACAACCTTCGACGTCCACTCCACGAATCGCGCTGGTGATGAAATCGCTGGCGAACGAGTTCTTCTCCACAATGGCCCAGGGAGCGACAGACCACTAGGCCGCCAACGCTGAACAGTACGAATTGATCGTCAACGGCATCAAGGACGAAACCGACCTGAGTGGTCAGGTGTCCCTTGTCGAACAAATGATCGCCCTGCAGGTGGACGCCATCGTGATTGCGCCGGCTGATTCGAAAGCTCTGGTGCCAGTACTACAGCGGGCCGGCGACGCGGGGATCGTTGTCATCAACATCGACAACAAGCTGGACGCTGAGGTGTTGTCATCCAGCGGTATAACAATTCCGTTCGTTGGCCCCGACAACAGAGCGGGAGCTGGAAAAGTCGGCGACTATCTGGCGTCGACGTTACAGGCTGGCGACAAAGTTGCCGTTCTTGAGGGCCTGCCGACGTCATTCAACGGGCAGCAGCGGAAACTTGGATTCGAAGAAGCCATGAAGTCCGCCAGCATCAATATCGTCGATTCACAGTCGGCCAAATGGGAAATGAGTCTGGGCAATCAAACGGCATCGGGAATGCTGACTGCTCAGCCTGAATTGAAGGCAATTCTGGCCTGTAACGACAGCATGGCACTGGGAGCACTGGCTGCGGTCAAGGCAGCAGGTCGACTGGAAACGATTAAGATCGTCGGCGTCGACAACATCTCTGCCGTTCAACAGGCAATTCGCGACGGCGAAATCCTCGCCACCGCCGACCAGCTGGCCGTCTTCGGCATTGAATACGCCTTGGAGGCCATCGCTTCCGGCAACACTCCCGGCGAAAGAGAAACACCAGTGGACCTGGTCACCGTCGACACCCTGGCAAAGTGAACCCGCGCCGTTTCTCAGTCACTTCTGCTGGCGATATTTTTCGAGGTACTTGTCGCGCAGTCGAGTGTGGCGGCTGGTGAGTTGCACGCTGCGGCCCTGAACATATGCTCGAGTCACGTGAGTTTTCGTCTCAAGCGGATCACCCGTCGTAACGATCAGCGTGGCGTCTTTACCTGGTTCCAGCGAGCCAACTCGATCTGCAATCCCAAGAATCTGTGCTGGATACAAAGTCACAGATCGCAGAGCTTCGCCGCGACGCAAGCCATGAGCTGCTGCCGTGGCCGCATGATAGGGCAGGTTTCTGGCGTTCCATGTAGCATTTCGATCCGAACCGGAAATACAGAACTGCACGCCTGCTTTGCTGAGTCGCGCTGGCAGAGTGTATGCCACGTCATAGGGTTCGTGCCGTCGTGAGGGCTTGCGGTGAGTGGAATCGATAATCACGGGCACGTCATGTTTCTTCAGCAGAGCGGCACAGACTTCAGCGTCGTGCCCTCCGAATATGATCAGGCGAATCTTCTGCTCCACTGCGAATGAAACAGCCGCCTGGATCTCGAACGCTCTGTTGGCGAGCGCCATAACGGGTACGTCGCCGGCAATGACCGGAAGCATCGCATCCAGACGTATGTCAAATGGCTGCTCGCCCGCATCGGCATTCCGAGCGGCCCTGTAGGCTCGCACATCGTCGAATAATTCGCGCAGAACCCTCAGTCCTGAACTCTCACCGCTCGAAGGCGACGACGGCCAGTCAACAACCATCGCGGCAGCTGCCTTCAGAGTCATGTCTTCATACGTCCAGCCATCCAACTGCATCACAGAAGCCACACCGCTGACTCGCCCACCGCTGGGTGCGGAAACGGCCATCAGCACGCCGTTGGCCCGTGTGACCGGAATGACTTCACTGTCGGGATTCACGCTGACATTGGCCCGCACGTTGGGGTTGATACTGCCGGCTTCGGAATAGTCTCGGCTGGCTCGCACGGCCGAGATCTCTTTCAGTCCGATCTGAGAATGGGCTTCGATCAGGCCAGGGTAAACGTGCTGGCCCTGCAGATCGATCACTTCGGTCTTCTTTGTGAGGGGCACGTCCGTGCCAATCGCGGTGATCCGTCCACCCTCAAAGACAATAGTGCCCTTCCTGACCATTGGCCCGACGATCGGGTGAATATTGCAATTCGTCAAAGCGACCGGTCGTTTCTGTGGCGCACCAGGGATTTCCGCATTCGCTGTGCCCATTGACGGTATCAGCGACACGGTTAAGCACAACAATAGTCGTGTCACTGTCAGCGCGCCGACCTTGTGCAGGAACCGTTTCGACATTGAGAATTCTGTGTTAGTCGTCATGGGTATTTTCAGTGGGATTCTGAGTGACTATGTTCATGCTCACCGTGGTCGTGACCATGAGCATGGCAAAACTCGTCGTGACGAGGCCACAGCGCACTCGGGTCATCATCGTCTTCTCCAACACCGCGCATTTTTTCACCCGATGTCAAAATTTTCTGGATCAGAGTATTTCGCATTTCGGCAATGCGTTGACGGTGAGCTTCGTCTTCATCGCGATCAAAGTGCAACGCACCGTCGATCCACGTCTGCTCGCACCGGCTGTAGTTCGAAAGCGGCGGCCCGTTCCAGACAGCCAGGTCTGCGTGCTTGCCGACTTCCAGAGAGCCCACATACTGATCGATTCGCAGCTGTCTGGCGGGATTCAGCGTGACAAATTTCAACGCATCGGCCGGCGAGACACCGCCATACTTGACTGCCTTGGCCGCTTCCTGATTCAGACGAGTCGCCAGTTCCGCATCATCGGAATTGAAGGACACCACGACGCCCGCCTTATGCATCAACGCCCCGCCATAAGGAATGGCGTCGTACACTTCGAACTTGTAGGCCCACCAGTCAGAGAACGCGGAACCCATGGCACCGTGTTTAGCCATCTCGTCAGCGACTTTATAGCCCTCCAGAATATGCTGAAATGTGCCGATCGTGATTTCGTATTCGTTCAGCACTCGAATCAGTGCAAGAATTTCGTCCTGCCGATAACTGTGGCAGTGAATCCAGCGATCACCTTCAACAATCTCACGCAGTGCGTCCAGTTCCAGATCGCGCCGCGGCGGCAGTCCCCGGTGATTTTTATGCCATGCATCCATGCGTGCTGCATATTCCTGAGCCGCCTGAAATGAGTCGCGGAAAATCTGCTGAACTCCCATGCGCGTCTGCGGATAACGAGTTGTATATTCGTCGCCCCAGTTGCTTTGCTTGACGTTTTCGCCCAACGCAAATTTCACTCCGGCGGGTGCTTCCGAAAACTTCATCTGCTCGCCAGTCGATCCCCAGCGCAGTTTGATCACCTGATTCTGGCCGCCGATAGGATTGGCCGAGCCGTGCAGAATGTTGGAGGTGGTGACACCACCAGCCAGTTGCCGGTAGATGGAAATGTCATCGCAGTCGACAAAATCACCGATTCGCACTTCGCACGTAACAGCCTGAGTCGATTCGTTGACGCCGCCGTCCGTTGCCATGTGAGAGTGACAGTCGATGATTCCGGGTGTGACGTGTCGGCCGCGAAGGTTGATAATTGTTGCGTTGTCGGGCAGCAGCAACGTACGTCCCACACCGATAACACGTCCATCATCGATCAGGATCGTGCCTTTTTTTATCACGCCTTTTGGACCACACGTCCAGATCGTGGCATTGGTAAACGCCGTGGGCCCCGCGGGCGTCACATTGGTGGACCGGCCGAACGCGCCCAGCGGAAAATTGACTTCAAATGACGCGGGCAGCGACGACTTCGAACTGTCGCCGATTTCTTTTTTAGTGTCAGCACCTTCAGACTTTTCGACGGCGCTGATTCGCACAGCCGATGCCAATGAAGATTGGCCGGATGGCCAGACGACACTGCCAAGTGCCACAACGTCTTTCTTCGGGTCAGCTGACGTGTCGCTGAATACCAGCGTCATGCGAGCTGCACCATTACCACCGAATTTTTCAGCTTCAAATTGCCCTGTGGCTGTAAAGTCTCGCAGCTGAACATGCTTCAGGCTGACAATATCCGTGGCGTCCTTTTCAGTTTCCTGCTTCTTGTCGCCTACATCTTTCGACGATTCGTTGTCTGCGTCAGCAGGCTCTTCAATCGGTGATAACGCGGCTCGCCCGCTGGACTTCTTGCCATCTCGTTTCAACTCCACGTACAGCCGTTCTTCAAAGCCCGACGCTTTCTGCAATCGGACCTCGTACATTCCTGTCAGATCCGTTCGCGGTTCCTGAGCATGCTCGAAGCGTTCGCCCGCCACCCAGGTTTCCACGACCTTTGTCTTCGGGTCAAAGACGTCACCGTCTGCGATGACAAGACTGGCCAGTTTACCTGGCTCGACTGACCCCAGCTGTGCGGCAACGCCGAACAGGGCAGCTGGCGTCAAAGTCAGAGCTTCTAACGCGGCATCTTTGGCCAATCCTCTGGCCACAGCTTTGCGAAGCTGCTTTAGAAAGTCACTGGTTGATGGCAATCCGTCAGTCGTGAAAGCAAGCATCATCCCGGCGGCAGCAACGCGAGCAGGATTTTCCGGAGCGATGTCCCAGTGCAGCAGTGACTCCAGCGTGACGTTCTCTGCAGCCTCTGCTGTACTGACGTTCGGTGGTTGCGAGAAGTTAAGAGGTAGGATCACGATCCGATTTGTGGCGGCGATGTCGTCCAGCCGACGGTATTCATGTCCACTACCTCGAACAATCAGATTCAGTCCAAATTCATTGGCAAACCGATCGGCTCGCAGAAGAAACAGCTCGTTCGACGTTTCCACAATGATGGGTTGGGTGCCGCTCAGGACCGGCTGCAACGCATTCAGAGCGTCGTTGCGTTCCGGACGCGGCAGTTTCGGATGAGCGTTCGCCGCATTCCATGCGTCGCGATACCACTGAGCGTCGTAGATCGCCTGCCGAGCAAGTGCTACGGCGCCCATGGGCGATCCGGGATAATTTTCGCGGTCTCGTTTGGCCACCGTCAGTTCAAGATGCTGCGCGACATCGTCACTGAGAACGGAATGAGAGGGATCATTCGTCCCCGTCGCGACCAGTGTGCTCCGACCTCGAACAACCCCCGTCGACGGGGCACGAAGCTGGGCGACGATGCCCTGCGTTCGAAGTTGTTCATTTTTTGAGGCGGCTCCTGGCTGCTGTGCGACCGACAACTGTGGCGTGACGTTTGCATTCCAATGTCGAGCTGTTCGGCTGAGGCGGTCTGAGGAAAGCGCGACTTCCGAATATGCATCGATGAACCCGGCGTATACTATCCTGCCGGTCAGATCGATCAGACGTGCATCAGCCGGCGATGTAGCTGCTGCACCTACTGAACTGATCTTGCCATCGCGAATGACAACAGTCGCATCGTTAACGACTTCGCCAGGGCGCACCACGACTGTCGCATGCTGAAACGCCCAGACGTCCGGAACGTTTTTCCGCAACCCGATGTTTTGATCAGACGACTGATCGGCGGCGAATGAAACGGCGGGAATCAATAATATGACAACGGCCCGAATGAACATCAGCATGATGACTCTCAAGGATCGCAAATACGGAACAGGAATCATCCGGCAGGAGTTGATTCATGCCAGGGATTTCGCTCCAGACTATCAGGAGATGGTGACTTTTTGCCACGATTTTTGTGGAAAGAGCAGTGCTGATAAAGTGGCCGGACGTCTGAAGTGTTACGACACGACCAGGTAGACACCGACAATCGCCAGAACCGTGCCAACCACAGCTATGCCGGACACGCGATGACCGTAAAATATTCGAACGAGTGGAATGGCAAACAACGGAGTAGTGGCCAGCAGGGTGATGGCCACCGACACAGATGTATGCTTGAAAGCCACCTGGCTAAGCCAGATTCCCAGCCACGTCCCGGCAATCACAGCGGGCACAAACCGACGCAACAGGCCGACGTCAGCGAGTTTAGTGGTCACAGACTTCAATTGCCCCAAAGCCGCAACTACAAGAAACGCGCCCACCGCCGACACGGACAAACGAATCAGTGCCGCCTCGACGGGATCGCAGTCCTCCATGCCGATCTTCGAACAGACTGCTCCAACCGCCTGGCAGATAGCCCCAAGAACGCCGGCAGTGACTCCTGCAAGTGCCGACCCGGGAAACAGGCCGGGGGCTTCGTCGGTAGAACGTCCGTCGGACACAACCCAGACAACCGCGCCGGTAGTCACAAGGATGCCGACGGCAACCGTAACCGTTACGGATTCGTCCAGCAGAACGTAGCCCAGAACAGCAGCGAAAATCGGAGCTGTCGTCGAAACGATGAGTGCCTTTCGCGGGCCCAGAATCTGCAGACTGCGAAAATAACACGTGTCACCCAGCATGATGCCAATCGCGCCGCTCAGGCTGAGCCATGACCAGGCATGGAAATCTGCCTTGAAAATGTCCGAACCGTTGAGCGAAGACAGCACATACAATTGCCCCAGCAGAATCAGACTGGCAATCACGTTCTTGCCGAGATTCATTCCCCATGCAGAGAGCTTCGTTTTGCCGTACAACAAGCTGGCTGCCGCCCAGAACGCAGCAGCGGCCAGAGCAGCTATCTCACCTGTTCCCATTTGTAGATTCGCGACGTGGCTCGTTGGTTGACGTAAGGGATGATGCAGCACGCCAGTTTACCGCTGGATCAGGACCATGACCAGAATCTGAAGTACGCTACCTTCAGTGGCAAATCTGCTTTGTATATACGGCGTCAGAACTGTCGGAACCACCGGAGCAGACTGCCTCACCGACAGCCTGCTTAAATCAGGTGCATGCCCGTCAAACACGAGACTTTCTGTGCCCTCTGCGCCAGATGAAACGATTTCAGTGACGGAATCTGCGAATCTCGGATGGGCAGCCGCTGTTCTCGCCGTTTCGTCAGGATCGCAATCGCGAATCTTGCGATATTCCATGTAGCGGACGTGCTTTAGTGCATATGATGGAAGACGTGCGTTCACGTGCCTGCCACAACTGATGGTTCTCAGCGAAGGATGGATTCCCGTGCAGACAAGACAATTATTTCTTCACGTCACATTCTCAGCGGCTCTTCTGTTCTCTGCCGAGGCGATGGCTCAACTGGGTCAAATCGGCGGTGGTGGCCAGACGGCGACCGGCGGTGGCAATGCCGCAGCGCAGGGTTCTGCAACAGAAGGCGGTGGCACAACAGAAGGCGCCGGCGGGCGCACAACACAGGGTCTCGACGGCGGTGGCCAGGACGGCGGTGTTGCCGGCGGTAACACCAGAGAAACATTCATCGGCAGCAACCAGACGGGCAACTTTGTGGGCGGTGCTGTGGCAACCGACACCGGCGCCAATCGATTATTTCGTGCTCTTGCAGAAGCCAGTGTGCCAACGGGCGGAAATCAGCAGACGGGGACGCCGCGAAGCATTCCCACATCATTGAGAATCGCTTTCAGTTACCCGTCGCCAAACGCAGGTTCCGGCCTGGCACCTGCCTCCGGCTATGCGATAAACCGTGTCGCTCTGCAACGTCCGGAATTTCGCAACGTTTCCGTCAGTGTCTCCAGTGTCGGCGTGGCTGTTCTGGATGGTGCGGTCAATAACGCAGCCGCGCGGCGGCTGGCGGCGAATCTGATTCGACTCAGACCTGGTGTACGGAAGGTCGAAAACCGCATTCTGATTGCGGCCGAGTAATCTCAACGCCCGACAGACGCTGCTCGCGACGGCTGCCCCAGGGGAGTTGGCGGCGTCTGACAATCGGCAGCGTCGCTTTCGCGGACTGAGCCGAAGGCTGGCCATGCTCCATCGTAGCCACAAACGTGCGCGCGGCGTTCACACTCTCCGCATCATCGTCGATTGTTGTGAGGATCGACGACGAAATCCAGCGGATTGATGCCCGTACTGGATTGCGACAGAATCGGACCGAGGGTATACCCAAAGTGTGCCCGGGGCGACTTCGACAGATGTTTGGCATCCTGGACACGGCATTCACTGTTCTTCATTGGAAAGCCCACCATCATGCCGATCGATGTTGCGTGCCACAGCTGCGAACGGAAGTATCGCCTGAAGGACGAACTCATCGGCAAGAAATTCAAGTGCCGTGATTGCGGTGCCATCGTACTGGCCAGTCACAGTGAGGCCGCTGCGCCGAGAGTTAAACCGAAACGGTCGGCTGACGCGTCTCCCAGGACAAGACAGCATCCTCGGGTGCGAACGCGGCACAGGGACGTTCACCTGATGCTCCAACACCGAGGAAGAAGAAAAAGAAGGCAACCGCTGCAAGGAAGAGAAAGAAGAGGGCACAGAATCCATACGCAGACGAATTTGGTGACTCACCAGTTGATGACGGCTTTGGGGGAGCCTTCGACGATTTCGGAGAAGATGACTAAGGTCGGTCCTACGACGATGACTCGCCTGCTGATTCATATGGGGCCTATGGATCAGTTCCGCCGCGAAAGAAGAAGAAGACAACCTCCCCCAAAACGGTGGACAGTAAGAAGTCGCTCGGGGGAGGACTGCCATCAATGACATTCAATCTGAATCGGCTCAACGGAGCGATGCTAATTCTGGGTGTGATTCTGTTCGTCCTGGGGATCTAGGAGCTACGTCTCAGTTTGAAAGCCGGCAGCAGTCCAACACAGATCTCGCTGGCTGAACTGACATCCAACGGACCGGGTGGAAACGTGTACTTCACGGTCACCGGTATTGAGCCGTCAACAGGCGAATATGTTGCCGAAGAAACGGCTACAAATCGCATGACTAAAGTTTGGATTCCCTGTGTTCCTGTCGAATCCACGGAAACCCCAAAGTTCATCCTCTATTCCACAACAGCTCCAACAGAAGCTGACGTCGACGGGCTGATGCTGACCGATACTCATACGGGGATGATCATCAACGATATCACGGGACTGGGGCGGGAAGAAAAGGATCTGCTGCGGAGCAGCCTGCCTGAGATCGATCCGGATGATGCCTACATCTTCGAGGTCAATCGAACGCCGGCGGGATTCCTGAAGTATACAGGCCTGATGCTTGGCGGCCTCGTGCTGGTGGTTGGCGGTGGTGCATGGATCCTGCTGGTTCACGAATGAACATCGTACTGCGCCGTGCGACTGCGCAGCTCCCGCCGAGTAATCACCTTCCGCATCGTGAACAGCGACAGCAGTCCGATTCGCGAAAACAGCAATTGTGACCGCAGGCCGCGCAGGCCACCGAAATGTTCATACTCGATGTGTTCGCGCACTTCGGTCGTGTTTTCGCCTATGGCAACAAAGGAATGGGTGTGGGCCCACGAACACATCGGACCTGCCACCTGCGTGTCGGTAAAGCCGGATGGGGACACGCAGGAATGGACGGCCCTCCACCGAATCGGCACTGGTCCCATCCACATCGTAAAATCACTAATCGAACCCTCGCCCAGCGGTTCGAACTGATGCACCTGCAGGATCATCAGTGGAGGGGTCAGAGTCTTCAGGATCCCCGGTTCAAAATGGAATGCTGAAACGACGTCCACGGACGCATCGACGGTAAACCGAAAATCAAAGACCGGCATTCCTGTCTTTCGAGTAACAACGGCGGAATCTGGTTATTCGCAGTAACTCAACGCCATCAGACAGTATGCCGTCACCAGATTCGGATCACCTTCATACCAGCGGTCGGCGGGATTGGTCCATTTGCCATTGGGCTGCTGCAGCCCGGCAAGCCGTTCCACGAGCTCAGCTCTCCAGTCGTGAGTGTTGCCCGCCGCGTCCTGGAAACTGTCTTCATCGATTACGTCCATCGTTTTTGCGAATGTGTGGAAGTAATAGTACAGGCCCTGCCGTCCCATACCGGGGTTTTCGGCAAGTGTGTAGTTCTTTCTGATCCAGTCCGTCGCGGCCTGGACACGTTTGTCCTTTTTGTCGAGACCAGCATAGATCAGGCTTTTCAAGCCGGCGTAAGTCATGCTGCCATATGACCTCAGACCACCATTCTCAGTAACACCAGCCTTGGAATCGCCACCAGCTGCAGGCGTGTAGTAGAAGCCACCGTCGCCGATCTTACCTGCGAAGACGGTATCGTTTCCAAGCCCTTCCAGGTTCTGTGTTCTCGATAGAAATACCAGGACTCTCTGCATCGCGGGGTCATCTTTTTTCATGCCTGATTTTTTTAACGCTTCCAGCATGAACTGTGTGTTGGAAAGATCAGGTCGCTGATGGCTACCGTAACCGCCTCCACCAAAAGCCGGGTCGGACGATTCGATACCTTCACCTTCGTCCCATTGCAGCCCCTTCAGAAATCCCTGAGCCTTCTTGATGTGTTCGTCATACTGTCCACCGTTATTAGCGGCAGACAGCGCGAGCACAGTGATGCAGGTTTCGTAGTTTCGATGCAGGCTGCCTTCCGCATAGAACCCACCGTCCGCCTGATGGTGGCTGAGCAGGTTCTCAAGTCCGGCTGCAACAAGGGGATTCTTCGCAGGAAGTCCGGACCGCAGCAAAGACGTGGTGACCAGACCGGTGACGCCCACCATTCTGTCCTCAGTCCACGATCCATCCGTGTTTTGTGTCAGACGGAGGAAGCGCACCGCTTTTTCACGCATGGTTGCCAAATCGGAGTCAGCAGCCTGCAGGCCACATGGCAACAATCCTGGAAGTGTCAGACACAGAAATAACGTTCGCATGTTGGCGTCGCCTGGCGATTGTGAGAGGTTTCAGGATCCGAAGGATCGGACGGTGTTTCTTGGCCCACACCTGGCTGACCATATAGACCCAGGCAGGTACGATTCGCTATTCTATCCGAATGTCCGCCTGTTCAAGTAGTTTGCAGGCTGAGCCGCTGACGATCACCCAGATTTCAAGCCTGCACAGGCAAAACCGCACGAATCCGCGATTGGTGACCGGATCCACGTGCCTACCTTATGCCGATCGGTGCAAACGGGAGTTTTAACTCGTGGAAAAAGACCCCAGTCCACTACCGCTGATTTCGGAAAGTGACTGTAATCCGGTTCCGGTCTTCAGTTGCCACGTGATTCTTACGAAAGCCGGCGACGGCCAACTGTCGGGTCGCGTCGCCAACCTGGACGGGATTGTCATAAATGGGGCGTCGGAACGTGACGTGTTGAAGGCCATCGTCAGGCAATTTAAGGCGGCCGTTCAGAAATATTCTGACACCAATGAGGAAGTTCCGTGGCTAGATGCCCCGGCTCCGGAAGCGGGTGAATTCGAGCGGTTCATCCCGGTACATCTGTAGTCGTCAACGAGCTGTCGTCGATCCGGCGATCGCGTCGATAATACCATCCCACGTGTAAGTTGTGGCTTCGACGGCAACAACCAGGCCCGCCTCTGTCACAGCACCGCTGGTCACGGGACTTATCGTCGCAATTTTTGTACTCAACGACTGCGGACTGATCTGGTGCGTGGATAACAGTTTCGCGAACTGTCGAGCGATGGACGGGCTGCTGAGTCCCACCCAGTCCAGCGAACCCGAGCGGACCAAATCCACAACCTGGGCATCGAACGGCTCGACATCATCGTTGCGGTAGACGATCACCTCATCCACGGTTGCCCCTGCGTCGGCAAGCGTGCGCGACAGTACATCGCGGCCACGACTGGCCCTGGCCCACAGGACACGCTGGTCCTTCACGTGCGGACTCAGCGACTCTGCCAGTGCTTCGGCCCGAAAGGAATCCGGGACAATATCGGCCCTCAGCCCACGATTTTCGAGCGCGGCGGCAGTCGATGAACCAACGGCAGCAACCTGCAGATGGCCAATCTGCCGCACATCACGCCCCGTCTGCCACAAACGATCAAAGAACGCGGCAACGCCGTTGACACTCGTAAAGACCAGCCATTGGTAGTTTTCAAGTCGGGCCACAACTTCATCAGCGGTGGCAGCCTGTGTTTCGTGGATCGCGCGAATTTCGATCATGGGCATGATGACTGGCTGCCCGGACAGAGTGACGATTTTGGCGGCAATATCGTCGCTCTGATGGTCCGGTCGAGTAATCCCGATGGTTTGGCCGAACAATGGACCCTGTTCAAACCATGAACAGGCGTGCCGCAAGTCCACACATTCGCCGACAACGATCAGAGAAGGTGGGCGTAGATCGGATGCTGCTACAGCAGCGGGCAGCTCGGCCAGCGTCGAAATGACGACCCGTTGTTGGGGTAACGATGCCTGGCAGACAACGGCTGCTGATGTCGTTCCCGGTTTTCCTTCGCAGATCAGTTGGGTGCAAATATCCTGAACTCGCCCCAGCCCCATGTAAAAAACCAGAGTTCCCGGAAACGACGCCAATGCGCGGTAGTCCAGACGAGGTGCCTCACGCGACGGATCTTCGTGCCCCGTCACAAAGGCGACGGCCGACGCGATGTCTCGATGAGTGAACGAAAATCCGGCATACTCGCCGGCAGCCGTCGCAGCCGTAATTCCCGGAATGACTTCGAACGGTACACCCGCCGCTTCCAGTGCCGCGGCCTCTTCGCTGCCGCGGCCGAAGATATACGGGTCCCCGCCTTTCAGGCGAACCACGTTTTTTCCGCTGTGAGCTTCCCTGATCAGGCGTTCGTTGATTTCCTGTTGAAGTACAATGCGACCGCCTCCGACCTGTGTGCGAGCCGTTCTTTCACAAGGACAATCGGCCAGACGCAGCAGCAGCGGGTTGGCTAACCCGTCGTACAACACCAGATCCGCTGCCGTCAGCACTTCTTTGCCCCGTAGCGTCAGCAACCTGGGGTCGCCGGGGCCGGCTCCTACCAGAAAGACTTTTCCGGTTTTCATTTCGGTCATTTCTCCACCGATCCTGACAGTTCACCTCGGTTGCACCAATCGACTGCTGCCACAATTACGCCATCAACGAGGGCATGCCTCAACCGAGCGTCCTGAGACCCTAAGGCCAGGAGGCGTTTGATCTGCTTCCATAGAGCGCTACGGTGCGGCGCCCTGCTCAGAAGGTTGTTTTTCCAAAAGACTTTAACATGGGCTTCTTTGTAGAGAATCACGGCAAGGCTTCATAGAATCAGGATTCCTGTCATTGGCGAATCTGTCACCTTTCCTTATCGGCCACAATCACATTGGCCGTCACTTCCTGCAAAATTCCGTTTGGAGCATCTGTTCATGACCACCAGGACGTCTCACGAGTATCATCATCTGCACGGGCTGTTGCAGCAACTTGACGACGCCGAGCAGACGCTTGCCCATGGTCCCAGAAGAATCGCTGTCTCAGAAAAGAAAGTGTCAGCCGCCGATCAGGCGTGTACGGATCAGAAGGAACAGATCCAGCTGCTGAAAAAATCCGTCGATGAGAATACTCTGAACCTGAAGAGCCGTGAAGCAGAAGTCACGAAACTGACGTTGCGGCTGAACGAGGCGAGTTCCAACAAGGAGTATGACATCATCCAGGCTCAGATGGCATCAGCAAGAGCGGCTGATGCACAACTTGAGGATCAGATTCTGAGTCTGCTGAGTCAGGTTGATGAGGCCAATGACGAGTTAAATCGACTCATGGAAGAAGTGTCCGAGCTGAAACAGAAGACAGCGGATATCACGGCCGAGACCAAGTCGATTGAGCCTGGCCTCAAGAGCGATATCGAGCGATTGACCACGGAGATCGCAGAAGCGGATGCCGTCATTCCTGCGGGAGAATCACGGACAACTTACCAGAGACTGCGTGACGCAATGGGCCCCGCTGCCATGGCACTTGTGGAAGGTGGATTCTGCACTGCCTGCAACACGGGCGCGACGTCTCAGGATATCGTGCGAATGAACATGAGTGAGTTTCTTCTGTGCCGAGCCTGTGGACGAATTCTGTATCTGATCAGGGAAGAATAAGGTTCGGAACCTGCGCACACAAAAGCCCGGCACCTTGAAGGTGACGGGCTTCTTTTATGCGCAGAATTTCATAACGGAGGCTCTTACGGACCGGTCCAGCCGTACTGCCCCAGTGTCATCACCAGAAAAACGATGCCCACGATGACCGCCGCCAGCGAGACAAACATCAAGCCATCGTAGACGGTTGGATCAGAGTTTTGTTGTGACATCGTCGCCTTCCTGAATGTTGCCCTGACGGGTCTTTTCGATTACGAGACAGATCGCCACGTCGGGAAAAACCTCCACAACACGGGCCGTACAGATGTATTTGTCCTTGCGATAGACGGTCAGCAGCTGATTTGCGTAGACCTTATCGTCGCTGCCTATGCTGATTTCTGCCAGCTCAGCGGTACGCGCCTTATTCCGCCGTGTTCCTCGAATTTTACCGTCAACTTTCTCCACCTGCGCGGGTACTGGCCCCACGATCATCTGACCAGGGTCAATATCGTTCAGGCGGAGCAAATCCTTCATTCGCCCGAGTTCGCTGAGATGTTGTTCTTCGATTTCCACAGCCGAAGCCAGTTTTCCGGTCTTGTCAAGCAGATCGTTCTCGACGCTCTGAATGTCGGACACAAGTGTTGAAATGCGAAGTTGCTGACTTCGCACTTCCTTGTTCAAAGCGTTGGCTTCAACGATGCGGGCAGCGGCCTCCGCAGTCGCGACTTCTGAATCCGCCAGAGCTTTGTCACGCTCCAGCGACGCGGCAGCAAGCAACGCCTGATCTGTCGCCGCCTGAGTTTCTGCGGTCTGTAGTTGTGCTCGGAAATTATCGCGGTCCGTTTCCGCAGTTTCCACACTGGCCTCCAGCTGCATCACTTCGCGATTTCGGGCGGCAACAGCATCGTCGATTTGCAGCTTCTGGTCATCGACAAGAAGCTGCAGGTCTAGGGCCTTCGTGCGCCATTGTCCCTGGAAGGTGTATACCGCTCCCGCGAAACACATGAACAGCACGCTGAACACGAGTTGCATTACGATCAACATTTTGCCGACGACGTTGTTCATCGAGCAGTCTCCAGATCATCGTTTCGAAATGTTGTGTGACTGAAACCGGACTACTGGTCCGTTAGTTTCTTCATCTGCTGGACGCGGTCCTCAAGAGCCTCGTTTTCCAGTTGAAACCGAAGCAGTCGGTCTGTCAGAACACGACGAAGCTCTACCAGGCGAAATCGGTCTGTCTTCAGTTCTTCCAGTTCATTCTGCAGTCGAATGACGTCCTGACGACGACGGGTTGTCTCATCACGGAGTACTTTTGTATCGACCGACAACGCCTGCAGTTGCTGCGACTTGTTCATTTGCTCCGAAAGCCGTGTGTCGGCCTCCTGGGCCAGGACCTCAATTCGCTGAGTCAGAGCATCGATGTCCAGATCCTGCTGGCCACGAATCTGCGTGATGGCGTCGCGAATCTCTGTCGTCCGCGACGTCATGGCATCCGCTTCAGACTTCATTCGACTGGACTTACTGTCAAACGCATCCAGCAGTGCCCCGTAGGCAGTGGTGTGCTGTTTTTCAGTCCGATCCGTTCCCGTATTAGGCGTGACCTTCCATGACGACCCGTCGGGAGTACCTTCGAACTTATAGTCCGCGACCACCTCGGATCCCATCTCTGCGATGGGATTGGGACGTCCGAAATATGCTGCCACCGACATTCCCATGAACGCCACAGAACTGATGGCCAGGAGAATAGTGGCAATTTTAGGGAAAGCTTTGCGCATTGAATGAATAAGAAGGCCTGTTTGGTAGCGTTACGTTATACGGCCCCAGGGAAAACGGAGTCAAACACAAAGTCTGCGACCAGAGGGATTTGTGGTATCTCGTCCGAAGTGTGAGGCCACGACATGTCCTCGCCTCATAATATCGGTCGATGCGACTGCGGACTGAGGAATCGCAGGAGAAAACCATCCAGTCTACGCGACCGCAACAACCGTTTCAGCCGCGAGATTCCTTTGAATATGCACGTTCGGCCCTGTATTCGACCGATGAAGGATACCGCGAAGTGAACAGGCGGATCGAGCGTCGCCTGATAATTCAGGGTTTATGCCCGCGGCACGCTACTTACTACTTGTGCGCACTATTGATTTCGGTACGGGTGACTTTCTTGTAAATTGCCGTCGAAAGCAAAGGTGTCGGCAGGATGTTGGAAACATTGCCACAGAAAGCAGCAAAATCGGGATCTGAAGAGATTCGTCAATGGCCGGGCCGCCCCTACCCACTGGGAGCCACATGGGATGGCCAGGGCCTGAACATTGCTGTTTTCTCAGAACACGCCACGAAAGTGGAATTGTGTTTGTTTGATTCTGCTTCAGACCAGATAGAAACGCACCGAATCCCGCTGACCGAGTGTACACATCTTGCCTGGCACGGATTTTTCCCCGATCTGCGACCGGGGCAGCTTTATGGCATTCGCGTGCACGGCCCCTTTGCTCCTCACGCAGGACACCGTTTCAACGCAAACAAAGTCCTGCTGGATCCCTACGCCCGTGCTGTCGGTCGTGCAATCCAATGGTCGGATTCCATGTTTGGATTCCATGTCGGACACGACGCCGGAAACGATGATTCATTGTTCAACGAAACCGACAATGCTGCGTTCGCCCCGCTGGGTGTTGTTGTTGATTCCGACTTCGACTGGGGTGATGACCGGCATCCGTGCACACCGTGGCACAAGACCCTGATTTACGAAACACATGTCAAAGGGTTTACTCAACTGCACCCTGATGTGCCGGAAGAAGTTCGCGGGACGTACTCCGGGCTTGGGTCTGATGCCGCCATTGCACATTTCAGGAAATTGGGAGTCACGGCGGTCGAACTGATGCCCGTTCACTATCACGTGGATGATCGTCACCTCATCAACAACGGACTGGTCAACTACTGGGGTTACAACACCCTGTCGTTTTTCTCTCCGGACTCCCGCTACGCGTCAGCCACTGAACCGCAGGCCGTCGTCAGGGAATTCAAACAGATGATCAGGCAGTTGCACGCTGCTGACATCGAAGTCATTCTTGACGTGGTCTACAACCACACAGGTGAGGGCAACGAGTTCGGGCCAACACTGTCACTGCGCGGCGTTGACAATGCGTCGTACTATCGACTGATGCCACATAACAAACGGCAATATCAGGATTTCACCGGTTGCGGCAACACTTTGAATATGCAGTCGCCAAGAGTTCTTCAGCTGATCATGGACAGCCTGCGGTACTGGGTCCAGGAAATGCACGTCGACGGATTTCGATTCGACCTCTGCAGCGCTCTGGCACGGGAACTTCACGACGTCGACAAGCTCAGCGCATTCTTTGACATCATTCTGCAGGACCCGGTGTTGTCGGAAATCAAACTGATTGCAGAACCGTGGGATCTGGGCAGCGGCGGGTATCAGGTAGGCAATTTCCCTCATGGCTGGTCCGAATGGAATGGAAAATATCGCGATACGATGCGCCGCTTCTGGGCAGGTGACGGCGGTGCTGTCAATGAGTTTGCAACCCGTCTGACAGGAAGCAGCGACCTGTACAAACACAACGGTCGCCAGCCACATGCCAGCATCAACTTTGTGACCGCTCATGACGGTTTCTGCCTGCGAGACCTAGTGACGTATCACGAAAAACGAAACCTTGCCAACCACGAAGACAATCGCGATGGCGAAAGTCACAACAACGGATGGAACTGCGGCACGGAAGGCGAAACCACAGATCCTAAGATCAACAAACTGCGACTGCGACAGAGAAAGAATCTGTTTGCGACGCTGTTGCTGTCTCAGGGTGTCCCCATGATTCGAGGAGGGGATGAATTGGGGCAGACGCAGCAGGGAAACAATAATGCCTATTGCCAGGATAACGAACTCAGCTGGCTGCACTGGGACCTGGGTGAGGAACAGCAGAGCTTTCTGGACTTCTGCACGAAAGTGATCCACCTGTGGCGTGATCAGCCGGTGTTCAAACGCCGTAATTTCTTTCAGGGGCGTCGAATTCGCGGAGCCGGGGTGAAGGACATTGCCTGGTTGTCAGCAACGGGTCAGGAGTTAACGGATGATGAATGGAATTCGGGCTGCGTACATTCCATCGGCGTGCGCCTGAACGGAGAATCGATCGACGAAGTCGACGAACGCGGCGAGCGAATTACTGGTGATACTTTGCTGATGCTACTCAGTAATCAAACCGTGGCCGAATCGTTTATTCTGCCACGACACAAGCTTTCCGAAAGATGGGTACCGGTGTTCGATACCAGCGTCGACGAACCCTCAGACACAGCGTACTCCAACGGACAATCCTATCCGTTAAATGGTCGCAGCGTGGCCGTCCTGATTCTTCAGAATGGCTGGCCTGAAACACAAAACACGCTTCACGACGGGCACGACAAACCGCCCGAGCGGCACAGCCGAAACGATCAGGAGTCGCCCAAAGGCTAACGTCGAAAGCCCCCTGTCGTCGGATCGTCGTTGCGAATAATCATGGCGGTCCGGACGTGACGAGTACGGCCTCAAGCTGCCAGGGCTGATCGGGGCCAGTCCAGGTAACGAAGCACAAACTGAACGACCCTGACACCGGGTATTCAGAAAATGTGGGGCAAAGTCGCTGGCTACTGGTTTCAAGTCGTCGGTTGCGTTCATAGATTGTTCAGTCAGCTGCGGCGCAGGTCGACCGACACACCTGAATCACCTTGGCCAGGAAGGTTGCCGTGTTCAGGCCGGACTTCCGGAGTGCAGACTGCCGTTACTTACAACGGAAGAATCGTGTTTTTCCATTTCCCATGTCCGCCAGAAGACCCGAAGATCATGAACAAGACGTGTTTACCGATGCGGCATTGTCGATACCAGACTGCACTGACGGCTCATGAGCGACTCCATGGTTTGCGGTCGTCTTCGCCGGAACGGATACCAAACAGATCGCAGGTGTGGTTCCGGACGCTGATGCTGGCGGCAGCGGCGCTGCTGTTCGCAGGCGCGCCACCGTTATGGGCGGAAACGCCGAATATCATGGTCATCATGGCTGATGACCTGGGCTACGGCGATGTTTCGTGTTACGGCGCAACCGCTTTGAAGACGCCGCACATCGACCAGCTGGCCAGCGAAGGCCTGCGATTCACCAGCGGCTATTGCTCCGCGTCGACCTGCACACCAACTCGTTATTCCATGCTCACGGGGACCTACGCCTTCCGAGGCGAACGCACAGGGATCGCGCCACCCAATTCGCCGGCCATCATCAAACCAGGAACGGAAACGGTCGCATCGATTCTGAAACGAGCCGGATATTCCACCGGTGTTGTTGGGAAATGGCACCTGGGCCTGGGCGCAGAGGACGGACCGGACTGGAATGGCCTGCTGAAGCCGGGACCGCTCGAAATCGGATTCGATACGTGTTTCCTGCTACCCACGACCAACGACCGAGTGCCGCAGGTTTATGTGCATGATCACCGCGTTCCCAATCTGGATCCGGCGGATCCTCTGTGGGTCGGTAAGAAAAAACCGAGCGGCGACCATCCAACCGGCATCACCCATCGTGACACACTGAAGATGGACTGGTCACACGGACATAACTCGACCATCCACAACGGCATCAGTCGCATCGGCTTTTACACGGGCGGTCACGCAGCCCGCTTCCGCGACGAAGACCTGGCAGACAAATGGGTTGAGAAATCGGTTGAATTCATCGAACAGCACAAAGACAGCCCCTTCTTTCTGTTCTTTTCATCGCACGACATTCACGTGCCGCGAATTCCGCATGAACGCTTCCAGGGTAAGACGTCTCTGGGGTTCCGAGGCGACGCGATCGTGGAACTCGACTGGTGCGTGGGTGAATTGATGAAGGCACTGGACCGCCTGAAACTGGCCGAAGATACGCTGATCGTATTCTGCTCAGACAACGGACCTGTTTTGGACGATGGTTACAAAGACGAAGCCATCGAAAAAATCGGCCGTCACCGCGCCGCCGGACCGTACAAGGGCGGCAAGTACAGCGTGTATGAAGGTGGTACGCGGACCCCGTTTATCACTCGCTGGAAAGGGCGCATCAAGCCAGGGGTGAGTGACGAGCTCGTGTGCACGATCGATCTGGCGGGTAGTCTGGCCGCTCTCAGCAAACAGTCACTGCCGGACGACGGCTGCCTTGACAGTTTCAACGTGCTGAGCGCGCTGCTGGGGGAAGCCGACGCTGGCGGGCGAGATCATCTGGTACAGCAGAACAACGGCAACAATGGAACGTACGCCCTGCGGTCGAACAAGTGGAAGCTGCACCGATACGATAAGAAGACGGCCCGCAATGTGGTCGTTGAACAATCACTGACGAATTCGAAGGTGCCGCAGTTTCAGCTGTTCAATCTCGACGACGACCCGGCAGAAACAAAAAACGTAATCAGCGATCACCCTGCAATCGCTGTTCGCCTCAAGTCGCAACTTGCCGGCATTATCAAGGACGGTCGCAGCCGCCCATAACCGCGACATCCGTCGCTACCTTGGCTTCACAGTCTGTCTGTCGTCGAGTGAAACCGAAAAGTGATCACGTCGCACAACATCCACGGCTTCGACGCAGGCAGTGACAGCATGTTCAGGAAGTACGTCCATGCGAAGGAACGCCATAATTTTTTCGGATGTGGCATGCGGTGTCACAATTTCGATGCGGACCATCGGGCTGGCAGCAGACCTTTCGTTTCGCAGGGTACTGCGACCGGCACCGGAACATGGTAGAGACGTGTAACCCATCGCTCCGAGTTCGACAAAGTTGTCCAGTAACCAGTCTTCGAGGTCAGCTTCCGCGACAACGGTCAGACGCCGCATCGAGGCCAGGCCGCCTTTGCGAGCAGCGTGGATGTTGTCGGCCAGCGGCCGCAGTGAATCAAGGCCGCGAACTTCAAAACGCAGACCTTCCTGTTCGAAATCGCGTTCCATTTCTTCCAGCTTGGCCATCACACTATGGTCGACAAGCTTGGTGTCCGACACATCAATGACCAGATTCCGCCGCTGCACGAGTCCGATTTGTTCAATCTGCCGACGGAACGGAATCCAGTTGCTGAAGACCGCTGATTCACGTGCCACAATCAGGCTCGTTTCGTCGTCGACTTCCTGAACTTCCAGATACGGTTTGAACAGTGACTTCAGCGGCACTCCGTTCGAATAGTGGAAGATCATCTTCAGGACAATTCCGGCAGCGACTCCAATCAGCAGGTCAGTCGCAAGAACCACAACCAGCGTCGTGACGAATATCGCAAGCCGCTCCTTGCCTACGCGATAAACATGAATGAACTCAGTCGGGTGCGCTAACCGGAAGCCCGTATAAACCAGCATGGCCGCCAGCGGAATACGATGCAGAACAGTTGGAATCAGCGCCACACACGCCAGCAGAAAAATACCGTGCCACATGTTTGCATATCGAGTGCGTGCTCCGTTGTCGATGTTTGCTTTCGATCGGACGATTTCGGAAATCATCGGCAGTCCGCCGACCCATGACGCACACAGGTTACCGATTCCCACGGCAAGATGTCTCGGTCCATATTCGTTTTGCGTTTCCACGGGTCAACAAGGTCTATCGCCTTGGCGCTGAGCAATGATTCCAGACTGCCGATCACGAAGAACATCATCACCCATTTCCACGCCTTCGCTGTCCCGAGCGCTGTGAAATCCGGATACGTGATATCGTCAAACATGCCGAACATACGATCCGGCATGCTCACCAGAAATCGTTCACTGAGCTGATATACTCATGGCCCTGCAGCATGTAGGAATGGGCGTGCAGCAGATCGAATCCCGCACCCATTGGCACAGCGACAAATAATACTGCCATTGGAGCCGGGATCGTTTTCAACCACCGGAAATGTTTTCCAACAGTCGGCCAGACAAACATGATCAGCATGCTGACGATACCGATCGCCGCGATAGCGGGATTCGCGGTGGCAAGATACGTCGGAATTTCCTGCAGCATTTCCAGCGGGCTGCCGTCCGCCGATACTCCCAGCGCGACGGGAAACTGCTTGATAATGATGACCACGCCGATTGCAGCAAGCATGCCATGTACGGCAGAGGTTGGAAAGAATTCGCCGAGAATCCCTGCTCGAAACATGCCAAACAGTATCTGCAGGATGGCAGCCGCAACTCCGATGGCCAGCGCCGCCTGGTAGGCCGTCTGATCCGCTGACGTCCATTGACCATCAAGGAAGCCATCGCCCCCAAAGTCTTTGACACATCCTACGGCGATGACGATGAGTCCGGCAGCCGGGCCCTTGATGGTAAGCTCTGAGTTGCTGACAAACGTCGCCAGAATAGATCCGATGATGGCGGTAAAGATGCCGGCAATTGGCGGATACCCACACGCCAATCAAATGCCAAGGCACAGCGGCAGTGCAATCAAAAACACAAGGAACCCGGAGATCAGGTCGTGCCTCAGATATTTCGCAAAAACGGCAGGACGTCCGCGCGGAATCTCTTCATCAGCTGTGACGACCATTGACGACTTCCCTTTGCCGCAACCTCGCCTCAAACAACTGCAGGCAGTGTCGAGTGGCCGCGATCCAAAGATCATGGGGCGCCGGACGGGCAACAATACGCTTCCGGCACTAGTCCGTTTCGAAATGACAGTGTCGTGTGCCGGATGGCGCCGAACGGATCGGACGGCGCAGTCCACCTGTCATGTGAGTCTGCGTAGCCTAGCGAGCAGTCGAAGCACAGTCACGCGGTATGGCTGACGCGATCATCGATTCCGTTTTATCAGACGACGGAAATGCGGAACTCGGGTGGAAATCAGCTGCGCTGAGACCTTGTTCAAGGGGGCGTCGAAGGTGACATGATTCGCTCACTGCACCAATTCGACCGGATTTGTTCACCTGTCGAACGCATGTCACTGCTGGGTGCGGCGAGAAGTAATTTCAGCCAACCGCACGGCGTCAGACATTTGCCGTGTATGGAAACGCTTTTCGTGGCCCATCAACATGCGACCAGCCTGCTTATTCGATGACGCAGACGGTTCTGTTGGCAGCCCCGGCCTGGTCCGGTCCGGCAAATGTCCATCGGGTGCACCTTCTGCGGGATGACCCTCTGAATCTGCCATGCAACCGCCACGACCGATACATTTGGCAGCGAATAGCGTTAGGTGAGACGGACGGCCCACAGATTTCTGCCTCCCGTTCATTTGTGTTGTAGTGTTGCAAAAACGCAACATAACCTGCCAAGCGTTTTAATATGTTTCAGGAGTAATTCCGATGCGACGGCTGCTCATCAAGCTATGGAAAGAACAGGACGGTATCATCGTCACATCGGAAATCATTCTGGTGGGAACGATCCTGGTCCTGGGCTCGATTGCCGGCCTTTCGAGTCTTTCGCACGCGGTCTCAGGAGAACTTAACGACGCAGCTAACGCAGTTGATTCACGAGGGTCAGATCGACATCACGGTAACACGTACAAGCTGTCCAGTAGCAAACCAAGGCCCGAAATCGCAGGACGCCGCGGGCATTAGTTAGTCGCTGGACCGTAGATCTGATTCGTCCGTTCGGGGTGAGCTGCCGAACGGACCCAAAGCCCCGCTTCACCAGGTGTGTTGTCGGGGCCTTTTTATGCGCTGTGGATAAATCCTGAGTTTTCGGACAAAGGCCACCCGATGGGCGCCTGCCGCAGCGTCATTTTCGGGACTTATTGAGGATTGAGGCATCAATGTGTTGAGGACTTGCAGGCATCCGCTTTAATAGTCCGGCTGAGCAACGTCACATCCATGAAAAACGCAACATGCCTCGTTGCGTTTTCGGATGCTGATTACAGCCGCAGGGAGATATCCCTTTCGGCAGCCGTAACCAGGCCGGACAACGGCAGAAAAAGGACTTTAACAGTATGACTCAGCACATCTTCGTTACGGGCGGCGTCGTAAGCTCTCTGGGTAAAGGACTGACCTCCGCCTCTATCGGCATGCTGCTGGAACGTCGTGGGCTGACGGTTCGTATGCAGAAACTGGATCCGTACATCAACGTCGATCCGGGCACAATGAGTCCCTACCAGCACGGCGAAGTCTACGTTCTGGATGATGGCTCAGAGACCGACCTCGACCTGGGTCACTACGAACGATTCACGTCAAGCATTCTGAATCGTGACTCCAACTACACCACCGGCCAGATTTACCAAACGGTCATTAACAAGGAACGACGCGGCGAATACCTCGGCCGGACAGTTCAGGTGGTCCCGCACATCACGGATGAAATCAAGGACAGCATTCGACGACTGGCGGGCCCCGATGTTGACGTGGTCATCACGGAACTTGGGGGAACAACCGGCGACATCGAAGGGTTGCCCTTTCTGGAAGCCATTCGACAGATCCCTCTGGACATCGGCAAAGAGAACTGTCTGTTCATTCATCTGACCCTGGTGCCCTATCTGAAGGCCGCACGAGAAGCAAAAACCAAACCGACGCAGCACAGCGTGCAGCAGCTTCGGACTATTGGAATTCAACCGGACATTCTGGTTTGTCGAACAGAACGCCCGATTGGCACGGAACACACCGACAAGATCGCCCTTTTCTGTAACGTCGAAAAACGTGCGGTCATTGAAGAGGTCGACAAGGAATATTCGATCTACGAAGTGCCCATGGGACTGGTCGAGCACAAGCTGGATGAGTTGATTCTCGAGAAGTTAAATATCGAGGCGGGCCCGCTTCAGCTGGATGATTATCGGGACCTGATCCACCGTATTCGTAACCCTCGACACGAAGTGACCGTGGCTGTTGTCGGTAAATACATCGATCAATTCGACGCCTACAAATCCATCTATGAATCTCTGGACCACGCCGGCTTCCATCACTCGACAAGAATCATCGCGAAACGAATCGAGGCAGAAGACCTGGAAAACAAGGGTGCCGAAAGCCTGTTGAAGGGTGTCGACGGGGTTCTCGTTCCGGGCGGCTTCGGCATGCGAGGCATCGAAGGCAAGATCCAAGCCGTTCAGTACGCTCGAGAAAACAATATTCCGTACTTCGGTATCTGTCTGGGCATGCAATGTGCCGTTATTGAATTTGCACGCAATGTTATGGGACTGGGCGACGCCAACAGCAGCGAATTCCAGGCCGACACTCAGCACCCGGTGATCTGTCTGCTGGAAGATCAGGCGGATGTGGAAAACAAGGGCGGCACGATGCGACTTGGCAGCCAGCCCTGCCTGCTTTCCGAAGGATCTCACTCACTGGCGGCTTACGGAACAGCAGAAATCAACGAACGACATCGTCACCGCTACGAGTTCAATCCTGAGTACCGGGAACAATACGTTCATGCGGGAATGACGCCTGTGGGCACCAGTCCGGACGGGGGTCTGGTGGAAGTTGTTGAGCTGAACGATCACCCATGGTACGTGGCAGTACAGTACCATCCGGAATTCAAGTCGCAGCCCAACAAACCTCATCCGCTGTTCAAAGGATTCGTCGGCGCGGCCCTCGAGAAACGTCAAACCCGACCGAAACAGCTGGTCTGAAAACCCCAGACGCGGAACGCGGGACTTTCTGATGCCGCCGAGTCTCGCCCGCAGGTCCGTACTACACTGTGAAATGTCCCGGTCGGAGACTTTCGGTAATCGAAATGCGGGGGCCGGAGCAATGGCGCCAAGCTGCAGCTCTGTAAAGTGCGTGCCAGCACGCACTCTACGTCTCAGGACGGCAACAGCAATCTCCCGCCTGACGCGGCAGAGCCGGTTCTAATAAACGCCGACCGTCGTCGTCTTTGCAAAGACGTGATACGGACGAACACCACTGACGCCGTCCCACGGGTACTTTTCGTGAGGGTCTTCGCGTTCGGCTTCGTCACGCTCCAAAAAGCCCGGCACGAAGAACTCCTTGGTCAACGTGTACAACTTAACGCGGCCAGTCGCGTGGTAGTCAACCACCTTCGTATGGTAGTCAAAGTCCACAACCTCCACCACTGCCCGAGGCTGTGGAGCGTAATACGTCACCTTGTAGTCGTCTGCCGGATCAAATGGCTTGCCACAGGCAAGTCCCATCAGCGTGTTGCCATAGGTCGGTGTCATAAAGACATTGGGGCCGAGCAGTTCTTCGCAGGCAAACCGATTCCATTGCTGAGTGAATTCTGTGCCTCCGCAGAAAATTCCCTTAATCCCAGCTTCTTCGATACTGCTGCCTTCGTCCAGCAGACGCATCGCCAGCGCTTCCAGCAACTTGGGTGTTGTGAACATACACTGAATTTCATTACCGGCACCGATGATCGCCATCGCCTGATCGATGACGTGGTTGCTGTACTCCTTGACTTCTTCGACCTTGCCCTTCTTCAGAAGTTTCACCACCCAGCGGGGATCCAGGTCCACACAAAAACTGATGCCGCCGCGGTGTTGTGCCAGATGTTCGATAGCCAGTCGCAGCCGACGCGGCCCTGAAGGCCCCAGCATCAGCCAGTTGGCTCCGCGAGGAAAATTTTCGTCCGACAGCGTGTCACTGAACATCTCGTAGTCAATCCAGTGATCCTCAACAACCACACGAGACTTCGGCACGCCAGTCGTACCACCGGTTTCAAAGACGTAAATCGGCTTATCCTGATACGGCTGAGGAACCCAGCGGCGCATCGGGCCGCCTCGCAGCCAGTCATCTTCAAAAAGGGGAAACTTCTTCAGGTCGTCAAAGCAATTCACATCCGTCAATGGGTCGAAGTCGAACTCCTTCTTTTTTTCAAGCCAGAATTGACTTCCCGTGTCGTCGCCAAAGTGCCACTGCACGATTTCCCGAGTTTGCTGATCCAGCAGTTCCCTATTCTTCTGCGCTGCTTCGGCAACATTGCTCACAGGTCGATTCCTTTATTGCAAACTGGTGGGATGGTTATTGGAAGGGGGAAAATCGGAGGGCCCCCACATTGACACCACAACATCGTATTCATGGCTTCGGGCATTTCAAACCACGACGACGGTGGTTACCCACAATTCTCAAACTGCAGAGCTTCTGGCCGGAACTCTTCCCGATGCAAGGTTCTGTGGCCAGTGTTTTTCCGGCCGTCGCTGGATTTCGCTCCCGAGCCCGCCGGGTCCGGATGCCGGATAATCGACTTTCTGCAACAATGTTCACAAAGTCGAATCTGTTCTCTCAACTGTCGCCAGGTCTGGTCAATGAAACGCATCGGAATACTGACTGCTGGAGGTGATACGCCAACGCTGAACGCAACCATATATGGGGCTGTCGAGCAGGCGAATGCCCTGAGCATCAATGTCTTCGGACTGCTGAGAGGATATGCAGGGCTGCTGTCGAACAACGTTCCGCACGTTCACCTGAATCCGCTGTTCACCAGTATTCCGGAACTCGATCCGTGTCTGGGCGGGACGCTTATCGGGTCGTCGCGGACATATATTGATCCGGACTCTGACCAGATTGAAATCGTAAAGAGAAGTCTGAAGCGGTTGGAACTGGATGGCCTGATTTGTATCGGTGGCGACGGCACCATCAACGGCATGCAGCCGATTGCCGAGTTCACTCAGTGCGTACTGGCCCCCAAAACCATCGACAACGACCTGGGACTCAATTACCTGAACGAGCCCAATGAATGGGTACAACAGCCGACTGACGATGGTGACGGTCTCGGAACTGTACAGATTCGTGCACGCCAGCATATGGATCTGGAAGACATCATTAACTATGCAACTCCTGGCTATGCCACCGCGGTGTTTGTGGTAGCCCAGTGTGTTCGACGTTTGCGCACGACAGCTGAAAGTCACCGACGAATCGGAATTGTGGAAGTCATGGGCCGCCAGTCCGGCTACATCGCGCTGGGTGCCGCCTATGGGCAGCCGGATCTGATTTTGATCCCGGAGGTGCCTGTGGATTTCGATGAACTTGAACAGCGGGTTCGGCAGATCTACGACACGCAGCACCACGTGCTCATTGTGGTGGGTGAAGGCGCGAAGACAGCGGATGGCTGCGACCTGGGCGCCGCGACGCCAACCTATGACCCGGCGGGCAATATACGCTACAGTGGCGCCGCCGACGCGCTGCAAAAAATCCTGCAGGACCGGATCGAGCCCGAATTCTTTGATCGTGCGAGAACTCACGAACCCGCCTCAGCCGCGTATTTTACTCGTAAAGTGGGACACACACAGCGGGGCGGCCGGCCAATTCTGTTCGACCGTTTTCATGCACCACAGCTTGGCGGGAAAGCGGTCCGCCTGCTGGTCAATGGCGAAAACAATACGGTCGCGACGCTGCAATACAGCCCCGCCAACGGCTTTGACGTGTCTTCCATTTCGGCGAACAAACTGCGAAACCAGTGGGGTGAAATCCACCCGCGATGTGTTCACCCATCCATGTATGACAACCACCGGATGCAGGCATCAGGATTCGGTGAAGAATACCTGAAACCGATATTCACGAATGCGATTGGCTGGGACGACATGGAATTCATGAGAGCCGAACTGTTTAGTCCGGGCAATCTTTCAACTCCGTACCAGAGCGTCAATACAGACGTCAGCAAGCGTATTCGTTACGTATGAAATGCTGTTGAATCAGATCCTGAGCCACGTAGTACATCCTCTGGATTCGGCCCGGGAGCCTCCGAGCGTCAGCTCGCATCGGCCTGCAGGCCGTGCCGCGTCAGACCAGATCACGAAGCTGCTTCAACACTTTGGGAATCTCTTCGAACGGATTCCGCTCCTCAAATTCCAGAGCCACGTAGCCTCGATAGTTGGCGTGCTGCAGGATGCGGATGACTTTCGATAAATCTGCTGGGTAGGCCTTTTTTCGATCGGCGGTATGCAGCATCACCTTTACCTGTGCATTTACGGCATACGGGGCGATTCGTGCCAGGTCGCGATACGGGTCATCTGTTCGAAAATTCCCGCTGTCAAAGTTCACGCCAAACCACGGCGATGATTTGACATTGCCAACGATCTTCAGCAGTTGGTCGGGCGTTGAAGTGATGCCGCCATGGTTTTCCAGCGCCAGAAAAACACCCTTTGTCGCAGCATAATCGAGGCTTTGATTAATGCCGTCGACACACCGTTCCACCGCAGCTTCTTCTGTATCTCCCTTCGGTACCTTGCCTGCAAAGATGCGAATTGCAGGAGCTCCCATGATCGCCGCATAGTCAATCCAGCGACGACACTCAGCCAGCTGCCGTTCACGGGCTTCTCCGGCCACCAGACAGAAGTCATTGCCGATTGCCGTTCCGGAAATATCCAGCCCCAGTCGGTGCGTCCGCTGCCGCAGGCTGAGCAGATACTCCGTCGTCACTTCTTTCGGAAAGTAATACCCCGTCAGCTCTGCAGCACCAAGCTCCTGTTCGGCACAGTAGTCAATAAACTTCTCCAACGTCATATCGGCGGCAGCGATTTGTTCGGGAGTGCCGCGGCGGGCAAAGAACTTGTTGAAGCTGTAGGCAGCAAGACTGAGTTTCAGCAGTGGTTGGCCGTTACGCACGGGAGGATCGGCAGCCGGAGCCTTTAATGAGGCAGAAAACGGAAGAAGGCTGCAGGCTGTTGTTGTCGCGGCGGCCGAGAGAAAATGTCGACGTGTCGAGGGCATTGGTTTTCCTTTGGTTCAGCTGAGAAACTGAGGCATGGCTGTAAACGGGGTCGTTGTCTCTTCCGAATGGCTCTAAATCGTAATCCGCCGGTTTCTGGCAGTCACGTCCCACGAACCGACCAGCTTGCCCTGATCAATCACCGCAACATCCTGATGTAGCGCACTGGTCGGGCAGATGTGAGTGGGAATGCCGAGCAAAACATCGCCAGGTTGAAACTTCTCGGCATCCGGTGTTTCCAAAACCAGATGTTCTTCGTTGTGAATCACCTGTGACGCGGTCGGCAGATCCGGAAAGTAAACTCGCTGGCCTTTCGGTGGATCGGCGGCGACCGATTTGTTGCCCAGGTCCAGAGTAATGCGGTCCGGCGTCGGCCGACTGATCACTCGCGCGACCACGGCAGCGGCAGGAACAAAGTCCAGGTCCGGAAAATGTCCGCCATAACCAACGTCATGAAAAATACCTGTTCCCGGACTGAGCAGAATTGCCGGGTCATCCAGTTCCGCATACAGAGGAAACGTCGGCGTGCCACCACACAGCAACTCCGGAACCGAAAGGCCGGCCTGCTCGCATCGCACCTTCAGGTCGAGGACCTTTGGCCATTCGGACAGCACTGCAGCTCTGCGTTCATCCAGCGATTCCTGGTGCTGGTGACCGTCGTACACATGGAACCCGGCAGGCGTCAGCCCATCCAGATCCTCAATGGACTGATATAACTGCAACGCTGCATCTGTATCCGGGGCGATGCCGGTCCGATGCAGCCCCGTGTCCACATCCAGCATCACACCGACCCGAAGGTCGGCAGCGACCATTGCAGCTGACAGTTGGCGCAGCGGAGCAGGGTGGTCTGCGGTCACAGTAAGTTTGACGTTGGGATACTTCCGTGCCAGTTCAACAACGCGCGAAATATTCGGGCCAACCGGGTTGTAGGCAAAGGATATATCCTTTGCCCCGGCGTCGGCCAGCATTTCGACCTCAGCCACTGTCGCCGCTTTGTGTCGTGTCACGCCCTTCTGAAGAAGAATCTTCACGACTTCTGACATCTTGTGCGTTTTGCAGTGAGGACGAAGCCTGTCGACAGAACCTGCAGTCGCGATCATTCGGTCGATGTTGGCGCGCACCTGGTCGGCAAAGACGACCAGCGACGGACTGTGCAACGAGTCAAGAATCTGCGAATCGATATCGGGAACAGTAAATTTCATGATATGGTAAGGCCGGAATAATCCGGCCGATCAGAGTTAAGGAATTGCCTGAGTCTTCGGTAGAAACGATGAAGCAGGCTGCAAATGTCGAATTTTCGTTCTGCTGCACAACTCGTGGCCACGGACCAGGCCTGTGTCACAACACTATTCAAGTTCAGGAACCGGATCGTCCGCAGCAACGTCTTCGCCCTCCCAGTTAACGCTGCCGTCGGCCCCGTACAGCAGAATTCGATGCCGGCTTCCCGGAACAGGCTGACGACTTTCCGGAACCCACTTGCGATGTCGCTTAACAACGTCTGCGTATTCTGCGGCACCGGCCAGATTCTTCCACTCGTTTGGATCATCTTTCATGTGATACAGCTCTTCACTGCCGTCTGCATACTGAATATATCGCCAGTCCCTTGTGCGGATTCCATGATTATCATGGTTGTGTGTTGTGATCGCAGGCCAGTCACGTTCCGCAGTGGCGTCCTGCAGTTGACGCATCAGGCTGTGTCCTTCCAGGCCTTCAGGTGCTTCCAATCCACACAACTCTGACAGCGTCGGATACATGTCCAGCAGTTCTGCCGGCTGCTCGCAACGCCCGCCTGCCGCCACTCCTGGTCCTGCAAAGATCAGCGGAACCCGAGTGGAACGATCCCATAACGTGTTCTTGCCGGTGATTAGTTTTTCGCCAAGATGCCAGCCGTGGTCTGACCAAAGCACAACAATGGTGTTGTCTGCTTTACCGCTTTTCTCCAGAGCCTGCAGAACACGGCCGACCTGACTGTCCACAAAACTGGTGCAGGCGAGGTACGATCGGACGATGTTCTTCCACTGATTTGCCTCAATCAGAAACTTATGGCGTGGTTCCGGCAGCTTCCAGTGCATGTACCAGCTGAAGCGTGGCGTGTCGTCCCGGTCGTTGGCCTGGAACGGTGGCAGCTGGAGCGTTTCTTCGGGGTACAGATCGAACCATTTCTGCGTCGCGTAACAGGGGACGTGTGGCAGTAAGAATCCGACAGAAAGAAAGAATGGCTCGTCCTGTTGTTTCGCCAGTTCGTCGACGGCCCACGAAGCGACTCGCCAGTCGCCCTTGTCCTCGTCCTTATGAGGAAACACGCCCCAGTCAACCAACGGGTGGGGGGACGGCGTCTGCACCAGCTTCTGCTTCGGACGAACTCCCACGCCGGGAGGCGGTCCGATCACATCGAATTCATCGTCCTTATTCGGTCGGCGACCATAACCACCGTGATAAATTTTTCCGGTGGTCAGCGCCGTGTATCCGTTATTCCGCAAATGCTGTGGCAACGACACGATGTCTTTCAGTTCTTCGACGTCTCGAAACCACGGAGCCAATCCGTAGACGCCTGTCGATGATGGACGGCGACCTGTCATCAGACTCGTTCGAGACGAATTGCAAAGTGGCGACTGGCAGTGAGCATTCAGAAACACAGTGCCCCGTTCCGCCAGGGCATCGATATGCGGAGTCTGAATCTGCGGATGACCGTTCAAGCAGCCAATCCAGTCGTTCTGGTCATCAATGGCGATAAACAGAATATTCGGTTTGGCGGACGCCGCGGCCGCGCTGCAGAGTGCCGTCAGGCAGAGCAGCAGTCCAGCAGCAACAGGGACGAATTTCATGATTGAGTCTTTGTTAAGAGAAGATGGTCAATGTTCCCATTGTTGCAACGGCCCGTCTGAGTCTCCAATCAGGGGCTGAGAAAACTGGACTGAGTCCGCCAAATGGCGGCGACAGTCGCCAAAACACGTGGTACGTCAAGCAGAGCGTTCTTGTTTTGCCTGGGCAGATGCCGGAATCATGCCCGTTCAGACCGTCCGCATATTCAGCACAATCGCACTAACTTGATGCGAGATGATGCGATTCCGCCTCACCCATCGCCATGGCAGCCGGATCGCAGACCGGGAGTAATTCCTGACTTATGCTCACTGCACAGGGATCTCGTATCGGCAACCGACCAGTGGATTTCCTCGTCATTCCAAACATCCTGATCAATAATCAACTGGCTGCTATTTCGCCGATCAATGCAGCGACCTGCACCAACTGACCAATCAGTTCCGAACGCGAACTTAAATCGACCTGAGGTCCGTCCCGGACAAGGAATTTCATCATGGCAACTGAAACATTTCGTTACCGACTGATCACACGCAGTGACTTCGATGGTCTCGTGTGTGCTGCACTTCTGCGTGAGCTTCAGATGCTGGACGACATCACGTTCGTGCATCCAAAGGACATGCAGGATGGACTGATTGACGTCACGTCCCGCGATATCATCACGAATCTGCCGTACGTGCAGGACTGCCATTTGTGTTTCGACCACCATTGCAGCGAAGCCGTTCGCAACGGCAGTGTCGTTCGACAGAATTACATCATGGACCCGGACGCTGATTCATCGGCGAGAGTGGTTTATGGCTATTTTGGTGGCGCTGAACGATTCACGAACATCAGCACTGAAATGATGGAAGCCGTCGACATTGCCGATTCCGCCCGCTTCAGTCGCGACGAGATTCTTGATCCCCGAGACTGGGTGATGCTGAACTTCATCATGGACCCAAGAACAGGGCTCGGTCGTTTTCGCGACTTCCGAATCTCCAATTACCAACTGATGCTGGCCCTGGTCGACTACTGTCGAACACATTCCATTGATGAAATACTTTCTTTGCCTGACATGCGTGAACGTATCGACCTGTACAATTCTCAACGCGAGGCATTTCTGGAGCAGATTGCTCGCTGCTCAGGCGTCTACGGCAACGTTGTGGTGCTGGATTACCGCAACGAAGACATCATCTATTCGGGCAACCGATTTCTGGTGTATGCACTCTTTCCGGAATGCAACATTTCCTTTCATCTGCTGCGAAGCCGCCAGGCCGACACCACAGTGCTGGCCATGGGTAAGTCTATTCTCAGCCGCACTAACCCCGTGGACATTGGTGGTCTTTGTCTGCAGCACGGCGGTGGCGGTCACGCGGCAGCCGGAACCTGCCAGATTCCCGCCAACGAAGCCGACGCTCTGGTACCAACGATCGTTCAGTCGCTGGACAAGTCCATTGAACTGATGGAATCCGTGGAAGTCTGACATACGTCAGATTTCCGGTGCCGAATCACACGAAACGCTTTGGCGTTTTCCGTGCTCGCTTTTTCCCGTGCGCACTTTGGATCGCTTCCGCTGATTGCTAGACTTGGTCTTCACGACCACAAGCATTCGTCCGGAAGAGAACTATGCCGTCTGGAGACATCCACCGGGTCGCTGACTCCGCACAACGAAGTCGACGTGCGTTTCTGGCATCGACTGCCGCGGCAGTCGCCATGTTTCCGGCATTGAGCTCGGCCGATAGTAAGACCAGGCGAAAAGCGCAGATTGCAATCACCTTTGATCTGGAGATGAGCCGCCAGTATCCCTCACGAGACAATATGGAGTGGGATTTTCAGAAAGGCAATCTGAACGACCAGACCAAACAGTATTCGCTGCAGGCCGCGAAACGAGTCCATGAACGGGGCGGCTTGATTCATTTCTTTTGTGTTGGTCGCGTGCTGGAACAACAGGACGTCAGCTGGCTGCGGCAGATTGCCGAGATGGGTCATCCGATCGGCAATCACACCTATGATCACGTCAACATCTGGACAAAGGACGTGAAACAGGTGCAGTTCCGATTCCAGCGGTCGCCGTGGCTGGTCGCCGGAAAGTCGGTGGAAGACATCGTTCAGGAAAACATCCGCCTAGCGTCCGCTGCGATGCAGCAACGGCTGGGAGTCACTGCCGAGGGCTTCCGCAGTCCCGGTGGCTCTCACGCAGCACTCAACGGGCGCGAAGATCTGCAACAGATGCTGCTGTCACAGGGTTTCGAGTGGGTCAGTTCCGGATATCCGTCGCACAAGTACGGCGAACCGAAACAGCCACCCGGTGCTGAGGTGTACGCCTCCATCGTTGAGGCCATGAAGGCAGCTCAGCCCTACCGATATCCCACAGGCCTGGTGGAAATTCCAATGAGCCCCATCAGTGATGTTGGCGCATTTCGCACCAGTCGGTGGAAGCGTGAATACTTTCTGAAATCGATCACGCAGTGCGTGGAATGGGCCATCGACAACGGGGGTGTGTTCGATTTTCTGTGCCATCCGTCCATCATGTACGTGGAAGACCCAGAATTTGAAGTGGTGGACCACATTTGCGATCTGGTTAAAAATGCCGGAGACGCAGCGGAGTTAGTAAGCCTCAGCACCATCGCCTCGCGGGTGTCATAAGCAGATGTACTGAACACGGAGACCAGGATGAACGGTAATTCAGCGCCAAAGACGAACAGCCCATCAACAGCACCCTGTTTGAGCGCCGGCCGAACAATTCCATTGTGCCTGCTGCTGTGTTCGCTGCACGTCGCGGCTGCCGATGACGCTCGAATCTATCAGAATAGACTCGTACCGCTAAAGAATGCGGAGCCGCTGCTGGCCGACTATCCCGAATTCGTCGAACCGGTTAAGGAAGTCGGGCGATTTGAGGCACCGCTGCTGGTGAATGATGACGACGCCGACCTGAGCGTTCGCGCGTGGCGATTTTCATACAACGCTCGTGGTATTATTGAGATGCCGAACCGCCTCAATTCCAGGCACACAGCGGTGATCATGGTCCATCCCTGGGGCATTGACGATGCTCAGGGCTGGCGGACTCCCGAGCCGGCCGGCGCCGCGGATTTTTGCACGCCGGAAAAGAATCATCTGGCTGGACGACATACCATTGAAGTGATCGACCCCTTTCTGAAACGAATGAGGCCCAAAGTTCCATTCATCATGTACAGCCTGATTGGCGGCGTGGATCCGATCCGAAAAAAACTGTATCGCACGCTCGACTACACTCCGACAGCAGATGAGCGGGCCTCCGCGAGAAAACTACTGGCCGAAAAACTCAATGAATTCGACTACACCAGCAAACCGTTACCCGCCGAATTTCGCCTGTCTCAGCACACACCCGTCATTGACTACTTTCGCAGCTTTCCCGGACTCACCGCACACAACGACTTCAACGGTGCGGGCTTTTGGCAATTACCTGTGCCCATTCACAGCAGCGTGACTGCAGAACCCGACGACGTGCTGATCTTCGACGTGGAAGGATACGCCCCACTGAAAGAATTCCTGCAGCAGCATGACATTCGCCATATCCTGCTGACCGGATATGCCACCGACATGTGTTTCTGCAAAACGACGGCAGGCTACGAGAATCTGTCGAAAGACTTCAACGTCTTTCTTGTTGGCGACGCCACCCTAGCGACATTTCCCGCCAACTCGACACCACGGTATGCCACCAACGCTCACATATCGTTCGCATCCATCAACCACCTGATTACTCAGGTTTCGTGGATCAAATTACTCAAGTAGCCGGATCTGCAGGGGGCGGTACGGGATATCGGTCTTAGACCCGATATGCTGGTAAAAACCAGCATATTTTCGATGAATGGCTTCGCCGTACAGAGTCAGCGGTTGTTCCTGCGAGAAAGGCTCCGTAAACTTCACCGCCCTTGCCCAGGTTGACGCTCTTTGAAGAGGTCATGATTGTCCGGTAATGTGGAATGGTCGGTATGTTCAGTCGGAATGATTGGATCCTGATCCTGTGTTGCCCATAGCTTTCCAAGACGAAATCGAATTCGCGGGGGAACCGTTCACACGGGGCCGTTGATGGTCGATCGAATAATGAAGCCGCTGGCCATTGGGAAAGTTGCACAGATCGCTCTGTGAATAACGGCTTCTCCACGGCTTCATTCCTGCACCGCTATACAAATTCCGGATTTACCATCCTCCAATCAACTGACTGACTTGAGATTCATCACAAGAGTCTGCAGCAGAATTCTGCAGAAGGATAGAGAACTTGAGAGCGATCATTAGTGACATTCACGGCAACCTTGAAGCCCTTGAGGCCGTGCTGGCCGACATTGCATCGAAAGACGTCAGCGAAGTCTTCTGTCTCGGCGATATTGTCGGGTACGGCCCAAACCCGTGCGAATGCATTGACCGGGTGATTGATCTGGATATGTGCCTGCTGGGAAACCACGATCAGGCCGCCTTGTTCGATCCGGAAGGGTTCAACGCTGGCGCCGAACGTGCAATTTTCTGGACCCGGTCCGTGCTGGAAAAAGCAAAAGGCCCCAAGGCTGAAACACGCTGGGAGTTTCTGGGAGAACTCAACCGTCGTCATATGAGCGACGACGAAAAAACGATGTACGTACACGGGTCCGCTCGTAATCCGCTAAACGAATACGTCTTTCCCGACGACATCTACAATCAGGTGAAGATGGAAAAAATCTTTGCACTGGTGCCGCAATACTGTTTTCAGGGCCACACTCATATTCCCGGTGTCTTTACAGAGACGCTGGAGTTTCTGGATCCGAAGGAAATCGATTCGAAGTACGAACTCGGAAGCCAGAAAGTGATGATCAACGTCGGCTCTGTCGGACAGCCACGGAATAACGATTCCAGGTCGTCCTACGTCACGGTTGATGGAAACACGGTGACCTTCCATCGCGTTGATTACAATATCGATAAGACGGCAGACAAGATTTACAACATCCCCGAATTGGACAACTTTCTGGGTGACCGCCTGCGCGAAGGGCGTTAAGTCAGTGGCAAACCCGTCCAATTGAAGAATGTGGCAGGAAGCGCCAATCCGGCCGAACTTTCCCGCTGGCCTGGCCGTTAAGCGAAAGCATGTCGACGGCGGAGCCGTTAGCCATTCTGCTTGTTTTTCCGCAGTTGCAGGCCGGCGTTGGTGATTCGCCTGACGATTTCCTGGAAAACCCGCCTGATTTGCCGGAACGACGCAGGTAAAGATTCACGGACCGAATTTCCGGCGGTATTCTCCTCCCTCGTTATTCGATGCGTTCTCGCCCAGGAATTCGCTGTCCCCTGCGAATCACTGCTGCCTTATTGGCCCGTGTGGCCATTATTCTTTTCACGTCCCTCGCGGGCACAACTGAGCGAACTCGCTCTGGTCAAGCGAATCAAATTCGCGAAATCGTCTTATGGACAACCGACGTTTTGTCACATTTCTGGTCTGCTTCTTCGCGTTTACATATCTGTACAACGGGCTGATTGCTCCCAGGTTATTTCCAAAGCCTGAACAACCGCCAGCGCCTGTCGTTGTGGAAGACACTGATGGAGGTGCCGCTGCAGCAGATGAGGATGCCGGGGAGACCGAGAACCCAGACGACCAGCCCGTCGCCGAAAAAGAAGACGGCGAACCAGCAGCTGTAGTGGATGACGCACCAGCCGTTTCTCCGAATCGTCGTGTGGTTATCGGTTCGTTGAATCCACAAAGCGGATTCTTTATGGAAGTACAGCTGAACTCAGCAGGTGCCGCCATCGAATCCGTCCAGTTGTCCGACCCGACCTTTAAGGAGCTGACGGACGTACAGGAACAGCTGGTGGTCGTGGGGACAAACTCGACTGACGACCGCACTTTCTCAACAGCAATTACGACGATTGATGCACAACTGGAAAAGCACAAACTGAAGCTGAAGACGATCGACTGGGAAGTCGTGGCCTCGGACAGCGGCAGCGCCACATTCTCGTTCGATGCACCCGACCGCTCGCTGCGTGTTGAAAAGACGTTCCGTCTTCACATGACCGACGTGCCCCCGGAACAAATGCGGGGAGCGTTTCTGACAGACGCCGCTGGTTTCACGATCGAGACGGAATTGAAGGTCACCAACCTGTCGTCCGAGCCTCAGTTGTTCGAGTATGAATTGCAGGGACCTGTTGGAATCGTGCTGGAGAATATTGAACATACGCGCAAGTATCGCGACATCAAAATCGAGTTTATCGGCGAAGAAGACGACGTCGTTCTTGGCGCGAAAGCTCTGAACAAACTGTACGAGAATCACATCGACGTCGCTCGCGATGCCGGCCAGGGAATTTCGGAAGTCCAGCTTCGCCAGAAACTGAAGACGAATGATTCCTGGACGGGGGTGTTTCGCTACGCCGGTGTCGACGTGCAGTTCTTCGCAGGACTGGTTGCCCCGCTGGATGACCGTCCGGAGGCTGAACGCCTTGCCAACAAATGGATCGACCGAACCTACCCTGTGATGGTGCAGCAGGACCGCGTCGATGTCAATTACAGTGATATCAGCTTTCGCATGGCGTCGTCTCCACAGACTCTTCCTGCAGAAGGCGACAGCATCGTCCACAGGTTCGCATTTTTTGTGGGACCCAAACGCAGCGAACTGCTCGACCCGGAACCGATGGAGGCCGATCAGGTTCTGGACTACGGGTCATGGTTCGGTTTCATCGCTCGCGGCATGCATCGCCTGCTGTCGTGGTTCTATAGCTGGGGAATGCCTTATGCTCTGGCAATCATCTGCCTGACCGTTCTGGTCCGAGGCTGCATGTTTCCGCTGTCCCGCAAACAGGCCATCAGCGCCGCCAAAATGAAGGATCTTCAGCCGAAGATCAACGAGCTGAAGCTGAAGTATGGTGAAGACAAGGAAAAGATGGCCAAAGCGCAGATGGAGCTATGGCGCAAGCACAATATCAATCCGCTGGGCGGATGCTTTCCGCTGTTGTTTCAGTTCCCGATCTTCATCGCCCTGTATACGTGTCTGAACACTGCGGTCGACCTGCGGTTGGCACAATTCCTGTGGATCGAAAATCTGGCGGCGCCCGACGCTCTGTTTCGAATGCCGGCATCACTTCCGATTCTGGGACAGGACTTCAATCTGCTGCCATGTATCACAGTCGTGTTGTTCTTCATCCAGCAAAAGTTGTTCATGCCACCGCCAGCGGACGAACAACAGGCAGCGCAGCAGAAGATGATGAACTTCATGACACTGTTCTTTGGCTTCATGTTCTGGCACATGCCCGCCGGGCTGTGTCTGTACTTTATCGCCTCCAGCATGTGGGGCATTGCTGAACGAATGCTGCTCGGAAAGACCAGCACATCAACGGCAGCCGCCGCCGAACCGTCCGTAACAGTAAAGGAAGCCGCTGTGGCCGGGCCGAAAAAGAACGGTGCAAACACGAAGGCACCGGCAACGGAGAAGAAACAGGGCTTCTTCCAGAAGTTGATGGCGGCTGCCGAAGAAGCGCAGAAACAGGCAGAGAAGACAAAAGAAAAACAGAACAAGAGCAAGAAGAAAAAAGGCCGCTGACCGCGCCCCTCTTTTTGCTTTTCCCCTGAACGCACTAATAGACTAAAAGGGGTCGGTAGTTTTTTCGGCTGAATGCACAGCGAACACGGGACGTCTTATCGTCCCCAAAAGACTCCCGACCCCCTTGCTCTCCTGACACGGTGTCAACATGCCGCTGGACCTGCAGGATACGATTGCTGCGATTGCCTCGCCGCCCGGCTCAGCGAAACGAGGCATCATTCGGGTGAGCGGCGACGACGCGGCCGGCATTGCCGAACAACTGTTTACTGCAGACGAACGTGCGGCTGCCTGGCAGAACAGCCGGCTGCCAGTGCGTGTTGTGGGAGAACTGGTGATCCCGTCACTGAGTGCTCCGCTGCCGGCGGCATTGATGCTCTGGCCGACATCCCGTAGTTACACGGGTCAGCCGATGGCGGAATTTCACACCATCGGTTCGCCACCGATTTTGGATGCAACGCTTGAGCACATCCTTAATTGTGGCGCTCGATCGGCCAATCGTGGAGAATTCACGTTTCGGGCTTTCATGTCGGGAAAGATCGATCTGGTGCAGGCGGAGGCAGTACTCGGCGTGATCGATGCTGCCGATCACGAAGAACTGCAGGTCGCATTAACACAGCTTGGCGGTGGCATCACCTCCAAATTGGTTGCTGTACGGTCAGAAATTCTTGCATTACTGGGCGATCTGGAGGCCGGACTGGATTTCGTGGAAGAAGACATTGAGTTCATTACGAAACAGCAGATCTGTGAACGACTGGCAGAGTGTATCGTCCGACTGCAGCAATTAACGGACGACTCCGCGGCCCGACTTCCCTCGGGATACCGACGGAGAATCGTGCTGGCCGGTTTGCCCAATGCGGGCAAGAGTACTCTGTTCAATCGGCTGGTGGGCGCCGGACGAGCTATCGTTTCGTCAACGCCGGGGACCACACGTGACTATCTGACCAGCGTCGTGGGTATTGGAGATATGGAAGTGGAAGTAATTGACACCGCCGGATGGGAAACAGCGGCGGATCTCATCATGCAGCACGCTCAGAATCTGCGTGCTGAACAGCTGGCGGTGAGTGACCTGGTACTGTGGTGTACGGCTGCGGATCTGGACGAATCCGAAGTCACCCAGAACATCCGCCTGCGAACGGAGGCCGATGCCACGGGCGTCGCCCTGCTGGACGTCTTCACTCGCTGCGATTTAGCGAACGTCAGGGACGTCACGGCAGCCGTCGTATTTCCGAACAGCTGCCGAGTGAGTGCTCAAACAGGCGATGGTGTAGAACCGTTGATCGACAAACTTCAGCATCGACTGGCTGGTGAACAATCTTCGCGCTCGGAATTGCTGTCGTCAACGTCGCTGCGGTGTCACGAATGCCTGGTCGGTGCAACCAAAGCAATTCAAACCGCTATTTACACAGCCGAAGCGAACGCTGGAGACGAAGTTATTGCGTTGGAATTGCGTGACGCACTGCGTCAGCTCCGTACGGTCCTGGGCGAAGTCTATACAGACGACATCCTCGACCACATATTCAGCAACTTCTGCATTGGCAAATAGCACACGGTGCCTCACCGCCGAAAAAAGTCACCGAACAAGTGCCGCATCAGCTCGCTGATTTTTGCCCGCGACGCGTCCAGCAGCACGGCCACCACGATAACGCAGCCGGTGGTAATATACTTCGCTCCTTCGCTGACTCCCATCTGAATAAGCCCGGTCTGCAGAACCGCAATGATCAGCACACCAAGAAACGTATTAACCATCGATCCTCGTCCGCCCATCAGACTGGTACCGCCGATCACCGCTGCTGCGATCGCTGACAGCTCGAATCCGATCGCGGCATTCGGATCGACCGTTGACAGTCGCGATGTCTCAACGACGCCGGCGGCCCCGGCCAGAGCTCCGCACACGACGAACGCACCAATTCGGGTGCGGGCAGTGTTCACACCGCTCAAGCGGACCACGGTTTCGTTGAAACCTATCGCCATGCAGTATCGACCAAACAAAGTTCGGTGAAGCACGAACTGCGAAACAAGGACCGCACCGAAGGCGAACAGGAACGCAGGAGAAACTCCGGCATGGGCAATACGTCCTCCAATAAACTGAATGCCGGTGGATTGATCCACATAAATTGACGCGGAATCAGTCAGCACGTAGCCCAGTCCATGCGTGATCTGCAGCACACCAAGGCTGACGATGAACGACGGAATTCCAGCACAGACGCTCACGGCACCGCTGATCAGCCCACAACACGCACCCACCAGGACTGTTGCGGGAACAGCCAGCCAGATCGACACGTCAAGTTGAACAATCAACACGCCCAGCACCGAAGCGCTGAATGCCAGCACGGCCCCAACCGCCAGGTCGATGCCACCGGTAATCAGCACGAACGTCATCCCGATAGCGACCAGCGTCAGCGCCGGGATCTGATTTATGATGGCGGTCAACGTTGGAACAGTAAAAAAATACTGCGTCTGGGCGCGAAAAAATGCGACCAACAAGGCGAGTACAGCCAGCAGACCCAGGTATTCGCCGACCAGCAGGCGCGTGATTCTGTTCCGAAAGTCAGAGGACATGTTTTCTCAGGCAATGGTAACCATCGGACGTACACGAAGCCTATTCGTTGTCGTCCTGATCGATTCTCAGATGCGTTCGAACAAAAGTAATGGCGCGCTGACTGACGTTTCCACCGGGCCCGGCGACGCCATGATTAGCGCCTTTAACAACGAGAAGTTCCGAGCTGCCTCCAGCCGACTTCAGCTGTTCATGCAGTTTACTGGCATGTCTTACAGGAACGATCACGTCGTTGTCGCCGTGAACCAACAGGACGGGCCGATCGTCTTTTGTTGCAAAGCTGATTGGAGACACGTCCGCTATGACGGCACTCGACATTTCCGCTGCTGGTGTACCAGGCTCATAACCCAGCAACTGCCGGTACGCCGGATGTTTATGCTCGATCTCCGCCAGCAGTGACCAGTCCGTTGGACCTGCAAAGCTGACAACGCACGCAGCTCGCGATGACTGTCGCTTGATCGGATCCGACGAAGACGCATCGGCCGCATCATCGTGCAGAGCCACCCACAACAACAGGTGCGCCCCGGCTGAACCACCGGTCACACCGATGCGGTCGGGGTCGATGTTCCACTCTTTCGCCCGACTTCGGACAAACTGAATGGCTCGAATGCAATCGTTAACCTGAGCCGGGTGGGGTGCGACGTCGGTGAACCGGTATTCAACAGAAACGACGGACAGCCAGCCGTCGTTCACAGCCGCTGTAAGCCACCCAGGCAGGCGATTCTTGGAACCCGCGCGCCAGCCACCACCGTGAATATACACCATCGCCGTGAATATACACCATCGCCGGTACCGGCCGGTCAGACTTCGCGAGATAGACATCCAGCCGCTGAGCCGGATGATGTTCACCATACGCGACATCTTTTTGCAGCGTTGGCGGATCTGCGGCAGCAACTTCAACACTGGTGAAGACTGCGGCACAAAGGCAGAGACTGGCCGGTCCGAGTTGTCGAATCATCATCTGTGTACTTTCCGTTCGAGGGGCTGTCGGTCGTGGCCTGCAGTGGAATCGAGCGGCACCGCCTGCAGTCAACAGGAAGAGTCTGACACGAATTGCTGTATCTGTCATCCGGGATGAGGTGAAGATTCTCTGACCCGGCAATTCCATCGGCGTACCGACCATCCCGCGTCAGCGGACGTCCTGCCTCTTCACGTCCGGTATCGCTCGCCCATGGGGATCTTCGGCCGATTGCGACAGCTCTTCAGTGATCTGCTGTTGCACGCCAGGGCCGATGAAATGTTCCATCGCTTCAGCGGGATCATGCAGATGGTCAGACGGAAGATTGAAGTTTTCCTGGAGGTACGCTTCCCACAGACGGTGTGATCGGACCATCGAACGTGCATACCTGAGTCCGGTTTCGGACAGTAACATCACAGGACCGGCCTGCTGCAGCAACTGCCGCGACAGCAGCCACCGCAGTGCTGCTACCGACATGATTCCGCCACCAGCCAGCGTGTGGCACTCCGACACGGATGCCTGTACCCGTTTGTCCGGTGCGTCGGAACGTTCCTGTCGTCGGAACAGTCCGGCCAGTACGTCTTCGGCACAGATTCGGATGCGCAGTCGCACCGTTCGCAACAATCTCCCCAGCAGACCATTCTTTGGCGACACAACAATGGCGACCAGCAGTTCCGCACCGGCAACCACGGCCGACAGTCCGGCGGCCGACGAGTCCCAGCGGAGGGCCAGCAGATAGCCAATGGTTGTGCAGGAAACACCAATCAAGCAGGACAGCACGAGCATGGTGGACAGGCGATCAGTCAGCAACCGGGCGATCGCCGCCGGCACGATCAGCAACGCGACGACCAACAGGCCCACGACATCCATGGCGGACACGGTGACAATCGCCACGACTGTTGTCAGCAGGTAGTGCATGAGAGTCGCGCTGAATCCGAGTGTCACGGCCAGAGTCGGGTCAAACGAAGTCAGACGCAATTCCTTCCAGAAAACGGCCAGCAGCAGCAGTGTGATCATCAGTGTCGGAATAAGGCTGCGAAACGATTCGGGCACCAGCCAGCCAAAGGTGGGGTGCAGATTCACTCCGGCAAACGCCAAATCGCCGAACAGCACACAGTCCAGGTCCAGGTGCACGTGTTTTGCCTGTGACACAACCACCACACCGAATGCGAACAGTGATGTAAAGACGATACCAATACTGGAATCTTCGGGTACCAGCGCAGCCTTGTGGACAAACTGAGTCAACACGGCGGTCACAATTCCGGCCGCGATTGCGCCACACAACATCGGAACCGGGTCAACTCGACCAGTCAGCAGATAAACACCAGCCGTGCCGGCAAGGACCGAGTGACTGAGTGCGTCTCCCAGAAGGCTGATGCGACGCAGCACCAGAAAACAACCCGCCAGCGAACAGCAGACGGCGCACAGGGCGCCCACAGCCATCGTCCAGAAGGCATTCTGCACGTCAGTTGCCGGAAGACCCAGCGATGCCGCCAGTCGGGTTGTCTGTGCCTCAAATGGAATCGGGATTCCACCAGCAAACAGAACCGCGGTGTCGGGCAACATGTGCAGCATCAGGAAGCCTCCTGAGCAGAAACGTGCGGATCCAAAGTGGTCGGCGCACGAGGTACGGTATCATCGGATTCAACCCACGGCAGAAATGATTGAAGGTCTGTCATGTCGCGTGACTTCCACAAGACTCCGCGGTGGGGAGCAAAGACCCACGACAGAGCAAAAATCACGGTCGATGTCAGCACGATCAGCGGCCCCGTCGGCAGACCGTCATAACGGGCACTCAACAAAGTGCCGGTGACTCCGGATGTACCGCCGATGGCGCATGCGATCATCATCATTCTTGAAAGCCGGTCGCTCCAGAATCGGGCGGCGGCTGGAGGAATGATGAGTAATGCGGCGGTAAGAACGACTCCGACTGCCGGCAACCCGGCTACCACGGTAATCGCCGTCAACAGCATGAGTAAGATGTCCAGTCCCATCGCCGACCAGCCCTGAACCTGGCAGAATTGTTCGTCAAAGCTGAGCAGTTTCAGCTCCTTGAACAGCAGCAGCACGATGCCCGCAGTCACGGCAACAACAACAGCGATCTGCTGGACGTCTCCCTTCAGCATGGTCGCCGCCTGTCCAATAATGAATGACTCAAGGTCTGCACCAGGGTCGTTGCGGTGGGTATTCTGAATGGAACGCGTCAGGGCGATTCCGCCTCCATAAAACACACTCAGCACAATCCCCTGCACGGCATCGTCGCGGAGCCGAGTGAATCGTTTCAGCAACGATACGGTCACAGCTCCCAGCAAGCCGCTCAGCAATGCTCCGCTCAGGAGCACAAGCATGGAACGAGACTGAAACGTCAGAAACGCCAGACACAGACCAGGCAGGGCCGAATGCGCAACCACATCGCCCGCCAGTGCGCGACGCCGCAGCACAGCAAAAGTGCCCACCATTCCGGCAGCGATGCCAAGCAACAATGTCCCCGTAAGAACGATTTGTGTCTGAGTGAAAAACATATGATCAGGCTGTTGCCCCTTCCAGCCGTGACAAAGGGGCCAGGGCGGCCCTCACGCCGGACTTCCACGCCGATTCCTGTCCACAAGGAAGCACTACTCTGTCTCCGTTTGTTTCTGGACGGCTTCGGCCATTGTATCGAGAATCGACAGTCGCCCCCCGTACGTTGACTGCAGATTTGCCGACGTGAATGTCGTATCGACAGGGCCTGAGGCAACGATGCGAACGTTCAGCAGCACAACTTCGTCAAAGTATTCTGAGACCGTTCGAAGATCGTGATGCACCACGACAATTGTGCGGCCCTCCTCACTCAGCGACTGCAACAGTTCGAAGACGACGCGCTCGGTGGCTGCGTCCACACCGGCCATCGGCTCGTCCATGAAATACAATTCCGCCTGCTGAGCCAGTGCGCGGGCCAGAAAGACTCGCTGCTGCTGTCCGCCGGAAAGCTGACCGATCTGTCGCTGGGCATAATCCTGCATGCCAACACGCTCCAGGCACCGCATCGTGAGGTCTCGCTGCACGCGACCTGGATGCCTAAACCAACCCAGCGAACCGTAGGTGCCCATCAACACGGTTTCAAAGACACTGATAGGAAAATCCCAGTCCACACTGCCTCTCTGAGGAACGTAGCCGATACGCCCCAGCTCGCGGCCAATGGGTGAACCCCATGCACTCACAGAGCCGCTGACCATCGGGACCAGCCCCATGGCCGCTCGAATCATGGTGCTCTTGCCGGCTCCGTTGGGGCCAACGATGGCAACCAGTCCGGGATTGCGCAGCGTCAGATCAATATTCCATAACACGGGACGCCGGTCGTATGCGACCGTCATGTCGTGAATATCGAAAACGGCCGAAGTCTTGTTCTCCGTGCGGGCCGTCACTGAGAATCCTCTGACTCGGTCGACGCGCCAGTCTGCGGTGCGGCCGCGTTCGAACCTGGTGCTGGTTTGTCGGCATCAGGCTCCGTCTCTGCCAGTGCGTCTGCGATCTGTCGAATATTGTGTAATAACGCGCCGGCCAATGTCTCCTGTTCTGTGCCCTCGGCACCGGCCGTGTCCGAATACAGCCGGCCGCCAATCTTAAGAGCGTGCTGCCGAGCCTCACATCCGGCGACGAGAGCAGCGATGTTTCTATCGGACACGCTTTGTTCAGTGAAAACGGCGGCAATCCTGTTATCCACCAGCAGTGTGACAAGTTCATCAACACGACGCAGTCCGGGCTTGCTCTCCGTCGAAATCCCCTGAACAGCTTCCACACGAAACTCAAAGGCCCTGGCGAAATACTCGAAGGCATCATGAGCCGTCACCAGCACTCGACGTGTCACCGGGACGGAGGCAATGATCTTTCTGCCTTCGGCCTGAGTCGTTCGCATAAGTTCCGCAAATGCGACAGCAGATTTCGAGTACTGCTCTCTGCCATCCGGATCATATTCAGAGAGTTCATCGGCCAGATGCTGCCCGCAGCTCAGCCAGAGTTCCGGGTCAAACCATACATGCGGATCGGCGATTCCGTCTGGTGTCTGAAGCAGCCGACCGGGCTGCTCGCTGGCCAGACCCTCAGTCACGCAAATGACGGGAATTCCGCGATGGTTCAGGCTTTCCAGCGGCCCATCAAACTGTCCTTCCAGATGCAATCCGGAATACACAACCAAATCTGCCGCCGTCAACGCGTTAGTATCCTGCGGTGACGGAGTGTAGGAATGAGGATCAATGCCTGGCCCGTCCATGATGGCCGTGACAGCAACTCGCTCGCCACCGATTTGTCGTACAAGGTCTTTGATGATGTTGGTCGTACAAACGACATGAATCGGGCCCGAACCGGTATGCTGCGTATTTTCAGCCGGCGAAACGGCCGAGGACGGATCAGCACTGTCTCCGCAGCCTGCCCCGAAAACCGCTGAGATCAAAAGACAACGCAGATGAAAGCTTGCCGTAATTTTCATAGGACCTGACTTCATTGGTTGGCCAAGAACCTGGCCTCACACAAAAGTTGAGCAGAAACACGCAGTCCTCAAAACCCTTCGAGGCCGAAACTTAGCCAATGCTACATTTCTCGCATTCTGTCGCATGTCGGCCTGCAAGGCAACCGAATTTTCCATGCTTTCGGCGACGTCGCAGAACTGAGAACCCAGCCGGGACGCCCCGGCAGGCGGTGGCGTACGATGCAGTGCGGAGAAACACGTGACCGCCGCCGGTGGGGTCGAACCGGAATGCATAGCGTTTACTGGCTCGCCGCGAATTCGGAAAACGGCAGGTGACGTACTGGTGTGAACGTTGGGCCACGCCATTCACTCGTCCCCGCCTCTAAGAAAGTGGACTCCTCAAGCGGTGACCAGGTTAGATTTCCCTGCGTTTGAGGTTCGACCGTTCAATCAAGCAGGCGAAGCTGACGTCTCGGCGCATTCTGGTCACACCCGCCACACCATCGCCAGCCGGGGCGTCCCGACTTCAAACCTGGTCACGATTGACGGTGACGCCCAGCATTTCCCCTTCGAACATCATTTGACCGTCGACGAATCCCTGAAACTGAAACTGCGCCAGTTTCCGGGCTCTGACGCGCGCCACCTGAGCAACAAGGTCCAGTCGACTGTTGGGGAAAACCGGCTTCCTGAATCTCACCCCATTCATGCCGCCAAAACCGAGGTAATCGCCGCCAATCAGATCGTATTTTCGGGCATAGAACCCTCCCAGCTGTGCTGCGCATTCACACTGCACGACGCCCGGCATCAGGGGAAACCCCGGCATGTGCCCGGCACTCCAGAATTCTTTGTCGCCGATCGTCTTATAGCCAACGATCGTGTGATTCGATTCGTCAACGTGAACGATTGCCGTCAGTTGTTCCATTTCGTGACGTTGCGGATTCACCCGTCGAATGTCGTTCAGGTCAAACAATGTTTTGCTGAAATCGAATTGAGTGAGGTCAACCAGTGGCGAAGAAGGCATTGGGAACTTCTCTTCTCGTCGTGTGTTTTCTCTAGCCAGGTGAACGGCCAGAATCAGGATAATCTGAATTGGAAATACGGAAATCTGTCGCGATGTCGAAGCCAGTCGACAAATCACAACCAGCAGTTTTTCTGTCAATCCGACTGAACGACGGATGTAATCTGAGTGATGTCTGTCAGCAACCGGTCTGGTCGAGATTGCGGATCTTTGATCAAATCTGCTGGCGCCTCAAGGCCTGTTTTCTCCGACACCAACAGGGCGGTTTTCATGCCTACTGCCTTTGCCGGGGCTAAATCGGTCGGCAACCGGCAACTGACGTGTAACGCCTGTTCAGGTGCCACGCCCATCACCTCAAGTTGTTCCACCGCCCGCTGAAACAACGATTGAGATGGCTTTCGGATTGCCATCTGGTGGGAAAGCAGGGTGGCATCTGTTCGAATGATCTCGTGTATCGGCTTCACAAGTCCCTGTTTTTTGAGGGCGTGGACCAGCTGGACGAAGGTGAAGGATTGCCCATCCGCCAGCAGCCCCTGCGTCACCCCGACTTCGGCAAGGTCCGTCATCGCTCTGGCAGCCCCCGCACGAGCTTCCGTTGCCTGCAGATTACAGTGAAAAAAGTATGCTATTTTCTCACTCAACTGTTCTTCGTTGCCGTAAACGCCTTGATCGTACTTGTAGTCCTTGTCGAACAGCCGATCAAGAATTGCCTTCCAGACGCTGACCAAGTCAACATCCGTAAAGTCACCCTTCAGTTTTGTGGGGACCATTGCCACCCGTTCGACATAATCGCGATACTGCGGCATCATGGATTGCCACGGCGGCCCCGGCTTGCGATACATGCTGTTCCACATATTGAACTCAAGAATCGTCTTCTCGAGAGCCACCTGCAGCCGCACTTCGGGATTCGGAAACAGCGTAAATCCGCCGTCTGTCGTTCGCAGAAGTGTTCCGTAGACGTCCCACATCACCACCCGAATGCCTTTCAGCAAAGCGATGGAAGGCTTCGCTTTCACTGGTCTTGGCGGGAGCACCTGAGGCCAGATCAGGTCTCGTTCAGCCAGGGTATCAGCATACTCAGACAGCGTTAGCGACATAAGAAACCACACCAGCGGTCAACTGTGAAAACATCAGGATAGAAAGGGTAGCCGCCCGACGGAATTCGATGAAGCCCGATCGGCCTTGTTCTCCAAAACTGCAGTTTTCGGGGACGGTGACGCGTGCCGGATGTTGTCCGCCAGAACTGCTGAAAAGGCCGCTTAAATTCAAGCGATCAGGCATCGGAGCCCTTCAAAACACTCTCCAAACAGCTCCCACACCGACCTCGACCGCTCGCCGCATTCTTTCTTAGACTTCAGCCATGAATGAATGCCGAAATGCGGAACCGACAGCCCCGTCACGGCGCGCTGATCGACAGATCGTGCTGGTCGTTGGCCTGTCTTTGCTGTCGTGGATGACGATTCTGGCTGCACACTACGTGGGAAATGGCAACTCCGCGACCGGATTTATTCAATACGACCAACCTTACTACGTGGCAAACGGCCGGGCCGTATTTGACCGTGGCAACGGGCTGCTGTATCCCAACCCGTCAGATGCCGATGCCAACGCTCCTGTTATCTATTTTCACTGGCTACCCTGTATCCTGGGAGCTGTGGTGACTCAGCTATCCATTGCCCCGGGAACAGCCTACTCGCTGCTGACGTTCGTAATGCTGCCGATTTTTGGCTGTTTGACGTGGCAACTGATAAAACGCCGCACGACGCAGCATCGACTGCCCATCACAGTGCTGGCTCTATGGGCCGGCGGCCTGGTTTCCATGATTGGAATCGTGAAAGGACTGTTCACAGGCATACCGCTGGATGAAGCCGTCTTCCTATTCGACCCAACGGAAGGACTCTGGTTTCTGAATTGGGGACGCAACACGGTCTACGGTATTGAAATCACCTACCACTGTTTCGTCGCCGCCGCGTGGTGGATGGTCCTGCAGAAATGACATTTCATGGCGCTGATGTTTGCAGGGTGCCTTGCGTTGACTGACCCGTGGTCCAGCATTGAGCTGTTGCTGACGTTGAATGCATGGTTTCTGCTACAGGCCATGCGAAATCGATCCGGAGTCAACCTGAGGACTCTGGGGTGTTCGATACTGTTGCTGTGTCTGTTGCTGGGGTATTACAAAGTCTGGCTGCCGCAGTTTCCAGCTCATGCGACACTGCAGAAGAACTGGTCACTGAACTGGAATCTGGAATGGAGTACCGTGCTGTATGCTTACGGCCCGGTCGCATGCCTGGCGTTTGCACATCTGCAGCGAACGGGCTTCCGCGTGAACCGTGAAGAACAGTTTCTGCTGATTGCTGCGGCCGTCGCACTGTGCCTGAGCCTCCATGATCGAATTCTGTCAAAACCGGTGCAGCCAATTCACTTTACTCGCGGCTACATCTGGATGCCCCTGTTTCTGATTGGAGCTCCGCAGTTACAACGAATTCTGGCCTGTATCAATCGTCTACCGCGTCGACGACTTGTGATGGCTGCCCTGGTGCTCACGGCGTGTTTTGACAATATTGCCTTTACGCTCACACACAGTGTCTGGCAGTATCGTGGCAAAGAGGGATTCTTTCTGGCAGCCGATGACCAGCGTGTGCTTGAACTGCTCGACGACTGCGCACACGACCAAGTGGTATTCTGCGAATCGCTGCAGCTGAATTATCTGATGCCCACTTACATACCCGTCCGACCGTGGATGTGTCACAAATTTAACACTCCGGATTTCATCCCGCGAGACAGGGTCCTGGCGCGGGCCATCGCGGACAACTCGATCGACCCGGACCTGCTTTCGGAAAAAATTGACGTCCTGGTACTGTCACGACAAAGACAGACCGATGCCCTGGAACAAGACCGAAGCTGGGTTCGCGCTGAAAACGAAAACGATAAATGGCAGGTCTGGCAAAGAAAGATAGTTGCGCCTATTCGTCGCGCGGCACTGTGACGCGCGGATGAGTCACTCGTTTTGCGACTCGCTTCAAAACGCGAAGCAACGGGACTTCGGCGACGCTTTGGTTGTACACGGTAACCACACCCGAGTACGCTTTATTGGTACGCTCATGCGTTCCGATATTAAGTTTTTGCCTGTGACTTCGGATTCGTCGTATGCTCATCCCAATTGGCACCGACGCCCCATTGTACCACTATCCTATTGCCACGGTCGGATTGATTGTTGCCAACATCATCTGTTTTGTCGTTACCGGCTTCGGAGCAGAAGAGACGCTTGATCCGTGGGTACTGCACTTTGGCACAATTAACCCGATTGAATGGCTGAGCACAATGTTCGCTCATGCGGGATTCGGCCACCTGATCGGCAACATGTTTTTCCTGTGGGGCTTTGGCCTGGTGGTCGAAGGCAAGCTTGGGTGGTGGCGGGTGCTGATACTGTATCTTGCCATTGGCATTACACAGGCCGCCCTCATTCAGCTCATCATGCTGCCACGAGATACCGGCGGAGCTGTGGGGGCGTCGTCAGCCATCATGGGACTGATGGCCATCAGCCTGGTCTGGGCCCCGAAGAATGAGCTTAAGGTCTTCTTTTCGCTGTTCTTCCGTATCTTCATCTTTGACGTCACGATCATGTGGTACGCGTGCTTCTATCTGCTCTGGGAGGTCATTAGCTGGACGCTGCTGGATGGAATGGGAATGAGTACTTCCGCGCTGCATCTGTCCGGGGCGCTCATCGGTTTTGGGGCTGGAGTGGTTTACCTGAAGAAAGGCTGGGTTGACTGTGAAAACTGGGATTTGTTTCGAGTCTTGAGCGGTAACTACGGTCGGTATGCCGATTCCAGCACGACGGTCTCAAGTTACGCAGATCCGGAACTGATGTTTGGCAAGAGTGACGTTGCCGTCAAAGATGACATCCCGGACAACGGTCGACCGAAACGCAACTCGAAACGTCTGACAAAGATCAACGAAATGATCGACTGCGGTGACTTCATCGGTGCCTCCGAAGCCATGCTGACCCTCAGCATAGAGGACTCAGATTCGCAGTTCAATGAGTCGCGTCTGAAAAAACTGGCGGTCGGACTGTTGCGCGCCAACATGCCGGACGAGGCAGAAATCTACCTGGAAGAGTACGTCGAAAGATTTCCTGACAACGCAGCGTGGGCACGGGTCCGGCTGGCTCAGGTGCTGCTGGTTCACCATAAACGACCCTCGGCAGCGATGGCCGAGTTAAAGCAGGTCCGACTGTCGCAGCTGACAGAGGACCAACAGAGGGCTGCAAAGAAAATGGCGGCCGCCGCAAAGAAACAGATCAGGGCAGGGGTCCAGGACGCCGAAGCGGAATGGTAGTGTCGCCGTCCTTGACGGTTTGTTCGAGCTGACGCTCAGAGGTATAGCGCCGCTGCCTTCGTGAAAGGCGCGAGTCTGACGTTACTTAAGCGGGGGACACGCCGGGTCAAACTTCAGATTGGCCGGCTTGTTCTTCCCCTCCCAGGTGTGCAATGCGTTCAACACTCCGGCAGGCACAGCGCCGTCCTGGCCCATCATTTTTAACATAACAGGAAGAGACGCTTCGTAGCCGCTACGAACAAGTTGCGATTTGTTGTCACGATTCAGAAATCCTTTCGAGACTTCCTTCTTCTTTTCGTGATGAAAAGCGAGATACAGGTTCCAACCGCACAACTGCCACTTCGGGGCCTTCTTATTTTTCGCCTGAGTGTAACGCACACCGGTTTCAAGAGTCAGTTCCGACACCTTCCACGCCAGAACTTCGAAATCGATCGACGAATCGAATCCGCATCGTCCCAGAACGCGAGCCGCTCGGCAGCGAATAAGTATGTCACGGGTGTTGTCCTGAATGATTGTCGTCGCAGCCAGCATCACAATCGCCCGTTTCGGGCTAACAAGTTCACGAGGCTCAGCAATCTCTTCCAGCGCGGACAGCAGAGTGTTCTGATATGCGATTTCTGTAAATGGCCTCTGCAGTTCTGAGATCAACGCATTTGCCAGCGTAATCTGCACCTGAGGAGTCACGTCCGCCTTCTGAAGGTACTTCTTACAGACGTTCGCAGCTCGCGTCTTAACGAAATCCGGTTGCGCGGCATCTTTCAGAACGGTCACCAGCACGTCGTCCACTTGATCGAATATGGTGACACCGCGATTACTCTTGGCAGGGCCAACCTCAAACTCGAGCATAAGCTCAATCGCGACAGAACGTGAATACAGGTTGTTTTGCAACAGCTCTTTGAAGAATGGCAGTAGCTCACCACACAGAAGTTGCCGATAGCGCTGCTTATCCCCAGCGTTCAGGATCTGTCCGCCAGCACCGTTGAGGTCACGCAGCAGATTCTTAAAGGCTGCTTCGAACAGGCCTGGATTCTTCTGAACATCCGGGTCGGACAGTGAATATGCCCTGTACTTGAGACAGGTCCGAAGGATTTCAAGTTCCCTGGCACTGCCTCGACTCACACCTGTTCTCAACAACCCTCGATAATCGCGACTGTCAGAACTGAATCTAACCACAATTTCCGGAGTCAGCAGCGACTGCTGCAGTCGCCGCAGGTCGCGAACCAGACCCTGTTGTTTGACTCGGTAGGCCGTCGCAGGATCACTATTGGCCTCGGGAGCGACGGCCGCAGGCTGGCTCGCCGGTGGCCCACCCTCTGAGTCTGCCGATTCCTGAGTCGCCAATGCGTTCGGAGCCACTGCCAGCAGCGGGTAGCAGGCAGCAAGCATCATCAGCCAGATTCTGGACACCTGGCTCTTGTCAGTAACTTCCACCGGCATAGATTCCACCACATCTGTGAGACGTCGAGTCTCGACGATCTGTGTCTCGTCCCGTTCCTCACTGATTGTGAAACAAGAACGAACGAACAGTTAACAAACCCTGCATTCTTGCAGTTTTTCTGCAGACACACCAATACAAGTGCAGGAGGTGTTAACGAGTTGAAGACGAATAGAGTCTTTTTCCACACCAACAACGCATTTTGCGTATATTTTCAGCGGCTGACGGAAACAGACCACACTCTTCCAAGAGTAGCTCGAACACGGCTCAACATTGAATTAAAGAGCAAGCCGTGACCAGGAAGTGATAAGATGACAGGTCAAACGAACGACGTCCAGAATGAGACAGCGAACGTCACGAGAAAACAAAGGGTTTTTGACAGGGATTATGACGGGTCATTGAAGTCCGCATATTCGACACAAATTGCGCCAAACAACACGTCGGGAGAGTACCAACAAGATTTCGCAAATGCCACGGAGCTGTTTCATAGACGCCCACATCCGACCATCATTCCCTGTGAATTGGCCTTTTGCAGCAAAAAATCAGGAAAAACGGCCTGACGCCGACATGATTTGCAAACAAAACTGAAGCACCAGTTTCGCAGCGGACTGTTGGCGACCGTGTCGAATCGTCAGGTCATCCATTTGCGCATCAGCCGCTGCGGTTGTCGACGGCGCCAGCTGCAATTGGGTTGATTGCAGACAGATCCCATTCTTTTCGCGGATAGCTACCGTCGACCACGCTATTCCATCCAGATCCGGCGGAGCAGCTGGCCCAAGGTGCCCTGTGACGCTGGCAGCGATTGTAGCATGTGGTGTATTCGCCAATACCCCCTGAGCCATCGATTCGCTGACTACCTTGCTGACGGGACTAGGATCCCGCAGCACGTCGTCGCCGACGCGCAGCCAGGCATGCTTGGTCCTGCCTTGGTACACCACGGCCGATCCGGCCAACACGTTCGAAACCCCCGGAACTCGCCCCAGCGTTGCTGATAATAACCCGGCAGTGCAACTTTCCGCAAAGACGATATTCTGCCCCGATTCGGTCAGTATGCGGACAAGTTCAGACGCACTACCATCCAGCGACCCGTTTCCGTTATCCGTAGCCATGGCAATTTTCTTCCCGTAAGGACCGGCAGTAGCGGGCTCAAACAAACATCGTTTCGACGACGACGCGACACGGCGTCAATTTTTTTCCGACTGAATCAAGCTCTTCATGACCCAGGTTTTCTGACCGGCCGATGACGGTGCTGCTCCCGTCAATTGCTGGAACCAGGATTGAGCCGCGTTAACTGTTCAGACATCACGTGAATCGCCGCCCCCCTAAAAAGTCCGAGCCGCTGTTTCCCGGTGATCAGGACTCGCTGATTCTATTCGAGGGAACAGGAACAACACGTCACCTGGAAGTTCTGACGAATGTTGCCATCTTTTCAGGATCGTTCAACCCACTGCACCACGGACACCAGCAACTTCAACGGGTTGCTGTGCAGGAATTGAACTTGCCGGTCGTTTTTGAGTTATCTGTTACGAATGCGGAAAAACAGACACTTTCGGAATCTGACGTGCGTACTCGTCTTGATCAGTTTGGTGCCTTCGATGTTGCCGTGACCCAATGTACCCTGTTCGCAGAAAAGGCGAAGCTGTTCCCAGGCTGCTGGTTCGTCGTGGGTTTTGACACAGCTGCCAGAATTCTTGATCCTCGATTTTATCAACACAACCAGACACAACTCCGTGACGCTTTGCAAACACTGTCAAACAACGGGAATCGCTTCTTCGTTGGCGGACGACTATCCGGGGATAGATCGCAGTTTTGCAGTGTCGACGAGCTCACAATACCCGGGGAATTCTGCCAATTATTCTCGGGGGTATCGGAACAACGATTCCGTGAAGATATTTCGTCATCCGACCTGCGGGAATGAGTTGTCGGATTTAGAATCGTTCTTTCGCAGTTCTCTGATATCAACCTGACTCCCAATGAATCGGCCCGGTATGTCACAAATGCACCGATACGTAATGTCATGTCTCATCTACACGCTCACGACCTGCAACTCTTATTCGTCGACCGCGGGTGCCGCTGATCAACCAGGTGTTGTTGACGTGGAATTCATTTACGAAGACGCTCCATTCAAAGAATGTCATGCGTCCACGATCGAAGAAACTCCGAATGGCCTTGTCGCGGCCTGGTTTGGAGGTACTCGCGAAAAAAATCCTGACGTCGGCATCTGGGTGGCTCATCGCAACAGCGATGGCTGGACGAAGCCAGTGGAAGTTGCCAATGGCATTCAGTACACGTTGACGGACGGCACGGTCATCCGTCACCCCACATGGAATCCGGTTCTGTATCAGTATCCGTCCGGCCCGTTAATGCTGTTCTACAAGTGCGGGCCGACTCCCGGCACATGGTGGGGCATGTTGACTCAATCAGACAATCACGGAAAGACCTGGAGCATCCCGCGCCGGTTGCCGGAACACATCGACGGGCCCGTTCGTAACAAACCAATCCTGCTGGACAATGGCACACTGCTATGCGGCAGCAGCACAGAATTCGATGGCTGGAGACTGCATTTTGAACACACGACTGACCGGGGCCTCACGTGGTCGCGGACACCAGCCACTCACGACGGAAAAACTTTCGGTGCCATCCAGCCGACACTACTCGCAAAACACGGCCACCTTCAGGCATTGAATCGTAACCAAGACGGGAATGGAAAAATTCTGTCGACGATCTCCCGCGACAATGGCGCTACGTGGTCAGACCTCGTGGAAACAGAACTGCCAAATCCCAACTCGGGAATTGATGCGGTCACTCTGAAAGACGGTCGATTTCTGCTGGTCTACAATCACACGGTCCGTTCCGGGAATTCGCCACGCGGTCGGGAAATGATCAACGTCGCCGTCAGCGACAATGGAGTCTCCTGGAAAGCAGCGCTAACGCTGGAAAACGAAGGTCGTTCTGAGTTTTCCTACCCAGCTGTCATCCAGACATCAGATGGTTTGGTACATACAACGTACACATGGAAGCGTCGTCGCGTTCGTCATGTCACGATTGATCCATCACAACTTCAGTTGTCTGAAATCGTTGATGGAACGTGGCCGACGAAGTAAAGAGCGCTGGTTCTGCCAGTTTCGAATTCAACGATGGAAAAAACGCTGCCAAACACGGTCACCACATACGACGACGCAGTTTGCTGGATCTACGATCGTATTGACTACGAACGCGTTCGTCCCCGGCGACAGTCCAGCCACTTTCGCCTGGAACGCGTCGAACGCCTGCTTGCGCTGATTGGTTCCCCACAGCAGCGAATTCCGGCAATCCACATTGCCGGCACCAAAGGCAAGGGTTCGACGGCCGCGATGGTCAACTCCATCCTGACATCCTCAGATATCCGTAGTGGTCTGTTTACGTCGCCGCACATCCACATGTTCGAAGAACGGATGCGCGTCGACGGGCGCATGCCGGACCCTGATGAGCTGACAAGCATGGTCCGTTGCCTACAGGAAACACTGCTTGACGCGGACGCCGACCTGATCCAGGACGGAGTCACCTACTTCGAAGTCGCGACGCTGCTGGCATGGATGTTCTTCGACAGAAACGACGTGGAATTGGCGGTGCTGGAAACCGGTCTGGGCGGCCGACTCGACTGCACAACCATTTGCCAGCCATTGGCCACCGTCATTACCAGCATCGGTCTCGATCACACTCACATTCTGGGCAATACAATTGAAGCAATCACGGGTGAAAAGGCAGGCATCATCAAGGCTGGCGTTCCCGTGTTTTCATGGGTTCGACAACCCGACGCTGTTCGCGTGGTTGCAGAACGGTCGGCAGCGTTAAGCTGTGAATTGTTCCAGGGCGAACACGATATTTTCGAGCGCGTTCGCGGAGCGATCTCCGCCAAAGTAGGCGAGCAGCGATTCGACGTTGAAACACCCTTGGCAACTCACGAAGATCTGATGCTGCCTCTACTGGGTGACCATCAACTGCGCAACGCCGCACTGGCCGTCGCCGTATCAGATTTTGTGTCACAAACCAATGATCGTATTACAGCCTCTACAATTGCACAGGGACTGGCATCACTTTCATGGCCGCTGCGATTCGAAGTCGTTTCAACATCGCCGTACATCGTGCTGGATGCCGCCCACAATCCCGATTCGATTGCGGCCTGCCTGAACACGCTTGGCGATCAAAACTGGCTGGCAGAACGGCGAGTCCTGATCTTCGCTGTTAGCCGCGACAAAGATGCCGCTCATATGCTGCAGCTGGTGCGCCCACACTTCGATACGATCATTCTGACCCGATTTGAGACGAACCCGCGTTCGTACGCACCGCAGGAACTGGCAGAACTGCTGGGCTCCAATCCGTCTGCTGGCACAGCAGCCACGGTCGTGACCGCCGAGACGCCAGCTGAAGCATTCTCTCTGGCAGAAAAAACCGTGGGCCACAACGGAATCATCTGTGGCACCGGCTCGATCTTTCTGGCGGCCGAGCTGCGCAATCTGTTGCTTCCGTCGGAAGACGAGTGTTGAATGCGTTGACTATTCCACTAACGGCGGCAGTCCAATTCTCGGGCAGTACTTCAGCAGACCGCAGTCCGCACACTGAGGACGTCGAGCGATGCAGGTTTTTCGGCCGTGGTAGATGATGCGGTGCGAGTACTCGATCCATTCCTTTTTCGGCAATATCTGAATCAGGTCTCGTTCGATGATTTCGGGGTTCTGAGATTCTGTCAGGCCCAGCAGATTTGAAATCCGGCGAACGTGAGTATCGACGACGACTCCTGATGGAATTCCGTACCACGTTCCCAGGACAACGCTGGCCGTCTTCCGGCCAACTCCGGGAAGATCCACCATCTGATCGATATCCAGCGGTATTTCACTATCAAATTCGTCAACCAGCATTGCCGCCATCGCGCGAATATTGGCCGCTTTGTTGCGAAAGAAGCCGAGCGGACGGACGATTTTTTCCACCGCCGGCTGAGTCGATTTTTTCAGCCCTGCGGCATCCGGGTACTTTTTAAACAGGGCCGGCGTCGCCATGTTGACCCGCTCGTCCGTGCATTGCGCCGACAGGATGGTCGCCACCAACAGCTGAAACGCCGAATCGTGATGCAGTGCGCATTCGGCAACCGGAAACAGTTTCTTCAGGCGCCGAATCACGGATCTGGCTCGCTGCTTTCGTTCGTCGACCAGATCGTCCGTCGACTTTTTCGCTCGGCCCGTTTTCTTCTTTGCCATCTGCCAACCAGGGTTTTGAATGTGGTAATTCCGTTTTAGATCACCGGATGATAGATTGGACTTCTCTGACTTCCCACTGTGCTGTCCGTCTTTCAACCCCGGTGGGGCGATGTGTCCGTCTGGACATGATGAAACAGTGTGCCACGACGAACCAGACTATGTCATTCGACCCCCACGACCCACGCATCGCCGCAGGAATCCGCCTGTTCAACGAACGGGAATTCTTTCCGTGCCATGATGTGTTTGAGGATTTGTGGTCCGAACTCGTCGGTCCGGAAAAGCCATTTTTTCAAGGTCTGATCCATGCAGCCGTTTGTCTGTATCACTTTGAGGGCGACAACCTGAGCGGTGCTCGCAAAATGTACAGCAGTTTCGTGGCATATGTTGCGGATTTTGCACCTGTGTTCTGTGACATCGACGTCCAGAAACTACTGTCCGATATGGAATACTGCTTTGCACAACTGCTGGCTGTGTCCGGCGGATACCCCCACGGGTTGAAGCTGAATCCGGACCGTATCCCCATAATCGCTCTGCGTTGCTGATCGTCGATTACAGCCTGCCAGACCGATTCAAGGCCACGAAAACCGTCTTCTGGTCTGCTACGTCTGCATCCCGCGATGCCCGAACGAACCGCGTGTCATCGTTAAACAGCTCTACGAAAGTTCACGCGCCACAACAACGATGTGCTGACCTTTGGGAACAGGAGCGACCCATGCCTGAGCCAGCACGACGCCGTCAATTGCAGCGACACAGGGCCAGGGCTCAAGGTCAATGCGGTCGAAGTCGTGCAGCAAACCAACTGTGTCGCCGGCCTTGACGACACTGCCGCATTCGACCAGAGGTTCGTAGTGGCCGGCAAATGGCGCGACGGTGAAGCAGTCGCGATCCACCATGGCCAGCTTCCGTTGCGTGCCCGCCTTGTGATGCGCAATCGGTTCAATCTTTCCGTGCAGCAAATCGTTGTTGATCGCCGCCGCCAGAACGCCCTGGCGACCGTAGCGAACGCCTTCCGGATTCACAGCCTTGCCCCAGCCCAGTTCCGTGCCGACCGTAATTTTCCCAAGCCGTTCGGCTTCGCTGGGCAGCAGACCGGGAGTCACGTTCTGGTACACCATCAGGCTTGGCGTGCCGAACCAGCGCGCCGCCTGTTCAATACGATCGCCCAGTTCCGGATCGTCCACGGGATGGAAGCTGGCACAGATTGAAAACCTGGCAACCTCCCCCCCGGAATGCAGATCCAGCACTATGTGGACTCGTGGCCAGATGTATTCGCGAACGAACGCTGCAACACGATGAGTGATTCCGGCCAGCGCTGGTGTGGTCCCGGCACCATCGACAAAGGCTCGGTTCAGGTTGACGCCGTCATCCTGCTGGCTCTCGCGGGTTCCTGACAAAAAGGCGGCAGGGTTCAGGACCGGTATCAGAATGATGCGTCCACGTACGTTGCGAATATCAATCTCTTTCACAAGGTGCTTCAGAACGATCGGGCCTTCGTATTCGTTGCCATGATTAGATCCAAAAGAAACCAGTCCTTTGCCATCGCTGACTTCCGGACCAACGAACACAGTGAGTGGAATCAGGTGATCACCCCAGATGCTGTCGTGTTCCAGTGCCAGCCAGTAATCGCGGCGGCCGGGTGAATCGAGGTCCAGGTCTTCGGGGCGAACGGTCTGGCGTTCCATGGTGTTGGCGTCCTATGAGAAAATGAATATTGCCGAATCGGAATTGACAGCACCTATCGAAACTCGATGCGCTCCGGACAAAATCGATTGAGTCGATCTTCATCAATGTCGATCCCGAGACCCGGCGCCTGCGAAATGGCCAGACAACCGTCGTTGTCAAGTTTGAATGGATCCGTCGTGAGCTCATCGATGTAGGCACACGGAGTCAGGTATTCGACATACGTCGCGTTCGGGAGAAACGCTGAAATCTGCAGATCCGCAGCAAGGCCGATCGCTGTGTTCCAGCCGTGCGGCACGACCTGAATATTGTGATCCTGCGCCATCTGAGAAATCCGGCGAAACTCGCTCAGTCCACCGCACTTCGTCACGTCTGGTTGAATGATGTCAACGGCGCGCCCTTTGAGCCACGGCAGAAACGACTGTCGCCGCGTCAGCACCTCGCCACCGGAGATCGGTACGGGCGAAGTTCGAGTGAGTTCCACAAAGCCGCCAATGTCGTCCGGCGGCAGTGCTTCTTCGAACCAAACGATATTATAGTCGGCAAGCATGGAGGCGGTATTGCGAGCCCAGTTCGTGCCGTGCGGCCAGAACTGCTCACTGCCGCCCGCGTCCACCATCAGATCAATATCGTCGCCAACAGCCTGGCGGGCTGTTTTGACAAGCATTTCATCAAATGCTCGGTCCCGGCGGCCAAATGGTCGCCAGCCCATTTTGATGGCGCGAAATCCTCGGCCAACGACACTTTCCAGATTTCGCGCCAGCGCATCAGGCTCATCGAACAGGATAGAGCCATATGGCTTGATACTATCCCGGTAATTACCGCCGAGCAAACGCGACACAGGTTGGCCGCAGGCTTTTCCCATAATGTCCCACAAAGCGATGTCGATACCGCTGATGGCATGAGTGACTGTGCCGCCGCGGCCCTGCCAGAACGTCGACTGGTGTAGCTTTTCAGAGACGCGTTCCGGTTCCAGGGCCGACTCATTCTTCAGCAGCGGCCACAACAGCTGAACTGCACCGGTGACCAGCTTTCCGGAAGTAAAACAGCTGCCATACCCGATGATGTCGGCATCCGTGTGGACGACGACAAGCGTATGCAGATCTTCCTGTGGCTCGTGGCCCTGCGGCCAGCCGCCGTCAACTGTGGCGCCTGTCAGCGGACAAACATCTATACCGGTAATGATCACTACGACCCGACTCCTCTGTTACGAAATCATCATCACGATGATCAGCCCAAGAATACCTGCGAACGTCGCATAGTACAGAAACACTGGCAGCGTTCGACGGATGATTTGTCCCTCACGACCGACCAGACCGACAACTGCCGATGCCGCCACAACATTATGCACGCAGATCGTGTTGCCAGCCGCTCCGCCGACCGCCTGCAGGGCCACAATCCAGAATGGGTCGCTGCCGATCTGTTGCCCCACACCGAACTGAAACATCGACAGCATCATGTTGCTGATCGTATTGCTGCCTGCCACGAAGGCTCCAAGACCGCCAGCAAAAGGCGCCAATAAAGGCCACGCTGCGCCTGCAAGCGTGGCCATCTGTTCGGCCAGAACAATCGGCATGGCAGACAATCCAGCCGCACCGCCGCCTGAGCCAAGAAAGATCTGCACCATGGGCACCGTGAAAATCAGAGCCACTGAAGCCTTCGCTGTTGCGCGGAACGAATCTGCGAAGGCGATGCGATAGCATTTTACGGACATGCCATGCAGCACAAACGTGAGGCCGGATACCAGTAGAAAGATTGTTCCCGGTAACGCCAGGGGCGTGTGTTTGAGATCCGCCGAACTTCCGAACAGGTCGGTAACTGCGAAAGTCACGCTGGGATGATTGACCAACGCTTTCAAGGGTAGCTGAGGCAGTCGGAAGGCAACCAGCAATACGGCCAGCATCAGATACGGCAACCAGGATCGAAACAGACTCAGCGGCGCGCCGTCCTGCGGGGTATCGGCGCCGGCGGGAACTGAATCCGCCACGAGTTCTGATGCCTGCACCACAGGTTGCCAGTCAGCAGACCAATCTTTTTTTTCCGGGAATTGCCATGGCTCACCTGCCGGCATCAGGAAACCGCGACGGGCCGCGGAGGCCACCAAAACAAGGCCAACCATGCCTCCAAACAGCGATGGAAATTCCGGGCCAAGCAATATCGCCGTCGCAACGGACGGAACGGTCATTGCGAATGCCGCGAAAATGGCAAACTTCCAGCAGCCAAGGCCGTCGAGCAACGACCGTTCACGTCCAAAAAACCGAGTCAGCAGGCACACCAGGATTAGTGGAACAAATGTTCCGACGACCAGATGGAGGGCCGCGACGCGAACGCCAATGGCATGCAGCAGCGCAGTCGACGCAACGTTCTCGTCTGCGATCAGTCTCCATGAAACGGCGGCTGACCGCACGGCCGAATCAGCGCCGAATCCCGCGGCCACGTCCAGTCCGTTTCCGACACCAACCAGAATTGGAGTTCCTAACGCTCCAAAGGAAACCGGTGTGCTTTGAATCACGATGCCGCACACGACTGCTGCCAGTGGCGGAAATCCCAGTGCCACCAGCAGCGGCACAGCAACAGCCGCGGGCGTTCCGAACCCCGCAGCACCTTCAATGAACGAACCAAACAGCCACGCTACGATGATTGCCTGCACCCGGCGATCAGGCGAGATCTGACGAAAACCGTTTCTGATAACAGTGATCGCGCCACTTTGCTGAAGCGTGTTCAGCAGCAGAATTGCTCCGAAGATGATGTACAGCAGGTCGAATGTGATCAGACTGCCCTTAATGCCAAATGCCAGCACCTGCAGATCAGGAACGCGCCACACAAACAAGGCCAGCAACGCCGCTGTCACAAGCGACAGTGGCATTGCCCGACTCGCGGGCCATCGCAGTCCGACAAGAAAGACGGCAACCACGAGGATGGGCAACGATGCAAGAACGGCATGAAACATACGTAATGGTCGGCGCTAGAGTCTTTTTGGAGAACGGCGATCCGTTTCGCACGCTCACGGAAACCCGGTACATGTGACTGAAAAGCAGAGCAGATGTCGAACGACTTCGCAAAGGAACGTGCCAGCTTTGAGATTCGTCGCGTGCAATAGTTTTCGACGCTTGAGCAAACGTTTAGATTTGTGTTCACTGCGGGCCGGACGACAAGCCTGTTCGGAACGACACTCGACACAGAACGGTCCGCTTTCGTGGTTCACTGCAACGATCCGTGCAAATCACATCTAAGTCGTTAACAACCTTTCATCGGAACTCAGATGAACGAAGAGCCGAAGAATCAGATCCGTCATCTGTCAAAAATTCAACGCCGAGTTCTTGGTGTGTTGATGGAGAAAGCGTTTACCACACCGGAGCAGTATCCGCTGACGCTCAAGGCTGCGACAACTGCCTGCAATCAGAAAAGTAACCGCAGCCCCGTCGCAGGCTACAGTGAATCGCAGGTCCAGGATGCTTTGGATGCCATGCGTGAAGATCTGCTGGTGGCGGAAGTGTTCCCGGGCGGAGGTCGAACACCGCGTTATCGCCACTACGCACGGCACAAATTCGACTTCACAGAGGCGCAGTTCGGCATTATCGCGGAACTTTTGCTGCGAGGTCTTCAACACCCTGGTGAGCTGCGAACTCGCGCCAGTCGGATGATTCGGGTGGAAAGTATTGGGCAGCTACGGGAAGAATTAGCCGCCCTGCATGAAATGGGATATCTCCAGGCGAACGGTCCGTTAGACCGACGCGGCGTGGAAGTCGATCACACGTTCTACCTGCCCAAAGAGAACATGCAGATTGGCTCAGCACCGATGTCTGCGGAATCTGTCAATCATGGTGATGCAGACAGCGAGGTTCCGCAGGCCCCTGCAGTGGCAGAGGCACCGTGTTCACGCTCTGCTGAAGTGCCGGAAGAAATGCTCGAACAACTTCGCTCAACAATCAAAGAACAGTCTGAGCTGATACAAGGTCTGGGATCCAGCATGGCAGACCTTGAGGACCGTCTGCAACGACTGGAACGCGATCTGGGTGTCTAGCGTGGTTTGAAAACTCCAGCGACAGTGAATAGAGCTCTTACGAAAACCCGAGCGGTCACTCACTTTCTGGCACGGCGTGCTGATAATGAAACCACATGCAGTCTGGACCATCAGAAACACACCGCAGCGGTTCATGATCGTTAAACATCTCCTTCGGCAAACAGATCGTCGACCTCCGACTCCAGGACCGGGTCGAGGGTCGGGTCGAATGCTGTCATATCAATGATCGTTACGGAGCCACTCATGACCGATGTCGCCATAAACGAATGTTCGACGGCAAACTCAAAGTCCGTTTCGCCATCCGCGACATCAAACTGGAACAGGAAACTCCCATCGACTGAAGAGATGTCTCCCACCAAGTCCCACTCAGAATCTCCCACGGTCCGATACAGCAGTTCAGTCGTTCCCTGGCTGTTCGTCAAATCGACGGCACCACTTAGAGTGCCAGCAATCCAGTCGAGCTCGGTCGCCAGAACGACAACACCAGGCACGTTCAACGTGACTGAATTGCTCATCTCCACTCCTCCGAAGAATTGATCCGGACTCTCAACGATTTGCAGAGTGACGTTCTCACTCGTATTCGGTGCGACATACATTGTTAGATCAATCACAACCGTTTCGCCCTCCATCGCTTCTATGGTGAGCTCGTAACCACCGCCTCCGATGACATCCACATTCACCGTCAAATCGCCCCCGTGATCTGACACGACATCCGTGAGAATCGGTCCGTTGTTAGCGATCGGGTTAACCAATTGCGGGCCTGTCAGCAGCAACCGGACCTCAAGTGAATCACCAAACCCAACGCTCTGCGACTGAAGCCGCCGACGTTTGGATTGCTTCAGGCCGTTCAAAAACCCGAATTTAAGGGGAGCGACTAGTGATTTAAACATGATTCCGGACCTGGCAAAAATTGACATTGGCAACGCGTCTCACCGACGGAATCGCTGGAGCGTTGCAAACCCGGACCCCGTATTCCGGAAAATCCCTGGAAGATCCCGGATGCGTCGTCGGAATGCCCATAAATCACTTACGCTGGGCCACTTACATCATTCATACAGCCAGCCGGCCTGAGCGGGAGTTGGCGCTGATGTCATCCTTGCGCGTCGTTTGGTAAGTTCCGAGCGCTTCGGGAAATTGACGTCATCGGATGTGTGAGGTCGCTTAAAGTAAACGATTTGAACCCTCAGCCACTGGGATGGCTAAAGCCCATAGAGTGCAACAACTGACCCTATGCGATCTGTTGCTGGCACATTGCGACAGGTGTTCGGGGAATGCTGTCGCGCTGGGGATGGAAGTTTCAGCATCGGCTGTTTCTCATCGCACGACCGTGGCTCGCAAATCACAAAACGCTATGCTGCTGGCGCGGCATGGACTCCTATTGTCAGTCGTTAGCGCAACGAATCAGCGCGGTGTTGCCTTCAGTCGCAGAGGGGATCACTGGTCACCACGACGGCCGGAAGACCTCATTCAGACATTCTGACCCACAATGGACGCTCTACTTTCTGTCATTCAAAAGTACTGGGGCTATGACTCGTTTCGGCCATTGCAGCGTGAGGCAATGACCGCCGCCATGAGGTCGCAGGACTCTTTAACGGTACTGCCGACGGGCGGCGGGAAATCACTGTGTTATCAGGCTCCCGCGGTGTGCCGGAACGGAATGGCTGTTGTTGTCAGCCCACTGATCGCCTTGATGAAGGACCAGGTGGACGCACTGTCCGAATGCGGTGTGCCAGCAGCGTTTGTCAACAGCAGCCTGACATCACAGGAGCGACTGGCCGTGGCCGGTCGGATACGGCGTGGCGAACTCAAAATGCTTTTTGCGGCTCCAGAGCGACTCGTCCAGCAGCGAACGATCGATTTTCTTGCGGACGTGGAACTGAGCTTCATCGCCATTGATGAAGCTCACTGCATCAGCAACTGGGGCCATGACTTTCGGCCTGAGTACCGCCGCCTGAGCAGCCTGCGTCAGGCATTCCCGGACGTTTCTATTCACGCATTCACCGCGACGGCAACAGAACAGGTTCGCCAGGATATTGCAGAGCAACTGAATCTGCGTGCACCAAAGATCCTGGTGGGCAGCTTTGACCGCCCCAATCTTCTGTATCGGGTGGAGCCGCGACACGATGTCATCGGACAGATTCGTGAAGTCCTTGACCGACATCCCAATGAGTCGGGCATTGTTTACTGTATCAGCCGCTCCAACGTTGAAGAGACCGCAGAGACGTTGAATTCTCTCGGGTACAAGTCATTGCCATACCACGCCGGGCTGGAACCGGACCAGCGCAAAGCAAACCAGGAAGCTTTCATTGATGAGAAAACAAACATCATTGTGGCGACCGTGGCATTTGGAATGGGCATCGACAAGAGCAACGTCCGTTACGTCGTGCACGCAGAGATGCCTCGAAGCGTTGAAGCGTACCAGCAGGAAAGTGGGCGCGCGGGACGCGACGGGCTGGAAGCGGAATGCAGTCTGATCTATTCCGGGCGGGACACCAGTACGTGGGAATACCTGATCAACCAGTCGGAGAACGAGGATAATCGAGCAGCATCGCTGAAGGCGCTGGAGAAAATGGAGTCGTTCTGCTTCAGTTCGGTGTGCCGCCACCGACAACTGGTTGGTCACTTCGGTCAGCAGCTGGAGAAAGACAACTGTGGCGCCTGTGATGTGTGTCTGAACGAAATTGAGTGCCTTCAGGATGCTCTGCAGCTAGCGCAAAAAATCGTCAGCAGCATCTATCGGCAGGAACAACGATATGGCGCCGAGTACACGAGTCTTGTGCTGCGTGGGTCGAAAAGCAAGAAAGTGCTGACGAATGGACACGATAAGCTCAGCACCTATGGGTTGCTGAAGGGCGAATCTGAACGAGATGTACGCGGATGGATCGATCAGCTGGTGGCTCAGGGACTGCTCAGGCGATCCGGTGAGTACTCAGTCCTTGTCATCACCGACGCCGGGTTTCAACTCCTGAAAGGAGAGCTGACACCTCAGCTGACACGCCCAAAAACTCGTCAGCAGGCCACTTCTTCAACACATAAATGGGAAGGAGTTGACCGTGGGCTGTTCGAAAACCTTCGGCAGATGCGGTTGGATATTGCCGCCGAGCGCGGTGTTCCGCCCTACGTCATCCTGGGCGACATGACGCTTCGCGAACTGGCCCGGTTCAGGCCAACCAACGCTGATGATCTGCTTCAAATCTACGGGATCGGCCAGAAAAAGCTGGAAGAGTTTGGTGGAACCGTCGTCGACAGAATCGCGGAGTATTGTGCGAATGAAGAGCTGACATCGGACTTGCCGATAGCCGACGTGAATCGAGCAGCGAAGAGGGTCCCGCCCGAATCCGGTCGCAAAGTATAGGCGGCAGCTGCGACCGACAAAGACGACATACCCTTGCTGCAACAAAAAGCTTCAGGCACCGAGTGTTTCATCGGAGCGTCTTTTCGGCATCACTCCGCGTTTCCGTGCGTAACTGGCAACCAGCAGAACGACAGTCGTCGCCAGAATCGGTCCGCAATGAACCGGGCTGAGCAGATAATGCGCTATGCCATCGGCGGTTGCAGGGCTGCCGTGCCCCGGATGAGCGGATACCTGGCTGGCGGAAAGAACAAGGCAGCCAATGATGTAAGAGGTTCGTTGCATTTTTACGGTCTTATGATTCCATCGGGCGGGTGTCAGGAGGGTTCGCACGCTCACGAAAACACTGGCTCTGCCAGTAACACACGACTCCTCCTGTGTACACATGCCGACAGGCCAGCACTATTCTGTACCTGTCAGCCCCGGGAAATATATCCACGTCCCGGCTGCCTGAACAGCTCAGACAAATTGCCGCAAAAGAACGACAACCAGAATCAATCCACCAGATCCCAGAAGTCGTCTTCCAAGGATCGCTTCTCTTGGGTTGATTTACCGGCAGCCTCCGTTGTGGACGCCTTCTTCCGTTTCCGCTTGCGTTTGGCTGGAGCAGTGCCCGCCACACCTGATTTTGCCACGCTGGTGCGCCGCGCTGATTTTTTTTTCGTTCCACGCCGCCGCTTTCGGCCGGTCGGTTCAGCACTGCATTTGGAACACTTCCCTCTCGGGCCGAGAGTGGTGCCACACGAGTTGCACAGCAGCACCGGCTGTTCTGCAAGATCGACAGGACCAGAGAACTCAGAGAATTCGTTGAGTCGTGCACTAACAGCCGCCCATTCATCGCTGAGTGGATCCTGGGGAACAGGTGGCGATGACGGTTCAGCCTGACTTTGGCTCTCTGCCTCTTCAGAACGGGATACTATGTCCGACTGCTCAGGCGGAACAGCTTTCCTGTTGACTTCGACTTCCTGCTGCAACTGCCCCGACATATTTTCCTGGCGAATGATTTCCGTCTCTGCTGACTTACCACTCTTCAACTCGCGGGCCGAAACATGTACTCGTGCCTGGCCGTCGTAGCTGATGGTAACCTCGACTTCGCTGCCCTCCGGCAGATCCGTTGGCAGATCACTGATGAGGCAATCGCCAAGAATGGTGTGAGGCTTGTCGGGGCCGGCTCCACTTTCCACGATGCGAATGTGCACTTTCGTCTGCTGATCCACCACGGTCCCGAAGACATGGGTTTTAGAGGCTGGCAGTGGAGTGTTTGGCGGAATCAGGTAGTGCGGCACTCGATTGCCGGTTTTCGTATCGCGGATAAGAATTCCCAGCCCGCGAGCATTCACGCTTTGTTGTTGAATTTTTGCCAGCCGTATCGAAGCCTTGCTGTTGAAAATCGTTCGCGTGTATTCCTGATTTGCAAGCAACATGCCGGCGTAATACGCCGCGCCGTGAGCAATCGACTGATCCGGAGACAACGATGAATTTAGCGTGCGGCCGCTGAGTTTCTTCAGGCTCTCTCGCACCATCGGCATGCGAGACGAGCCACCGGTGGTCAGGACAACGTCTACGTGAGCCCAACCAAAGCCGTTGTCCGCCAGAATTCGTCGAGTGATTGCATTTGAACGCTTCAGCAGTGACCGGCCGAGGTGTTCGAACTCCTCCTGCTCAATCTGGTACGTGCGGCGGTTGCCTTCGTGCTGAACGGTGATGGCAGCTCGCGGACGCACTGACAGACTACGTTTGGCCTGTTCCGCTTCCAGCGCCAAAAACTGATGGCTGTGCGGCTCCTGCCGCGGGTCCTCACTAAAGTCGGTCAAAAAACGCTCGGCCGCTATGTCAACAAGAACCTGAGTCCAGTCAAGGCCACCGAGTTCCAGGTCACCATCTGACGCCACCACACGAACCTGGTCGCTTGAGTAACTCACGATGGCAAGATCCAGCGTGCCCCCTCCAAGGTCATAGACGAGCAGCTGCTGGTCGGCAGCCAGTTCCGTAAATGCCAGACCTTCGTCGCCAAGGACGTGGCACAGCGCGGCGGCAACAGGTTCGTTAATGACTTCCACCTTCTCCAGTCCCGCCGAATGCCCTGCCATCACAGTGGCATGACGTTGAGCATCGCTGAACTGGGCGGGAACGGTGACAACCGCTTCGCTGATCTCGCCGACCTGCTCCTGCGCCGCAGCAATCAACTTTCGCAGAATCAATCCGGAGATCTGCACAGGATTGTAACGATTCGGGCCGACTCGCCAGAATTTGTCCGGGTCCCCGATGTGTCGCTTTGCGTTCTGCACAACCCGTTCCGGCCGGGCGATCGCATTGCGCAACGCTTCTGTGCCAACAATCGGCTCATCGTCGTCAAAGAAAACAACCGATGGAGTAGCCAATTCCCCTTCCTGATTGGGGATGGTGACCGGTTGACCGTGCTCATTCAGCCAAGCGACGCAGGAATAGGTTGTGCCGAGGTCGATGCCGACCGCCTGGGTCTGTTTCATCAAGGTTCGTTCCGCCGATTGAGTCCCGCATCACATTACGTCATCATGCTACCAGTCAGCCTGTTACACAACTACGAGAAATCCACCGTTGTTTCCGTCGAAAAAACGTTTACGGGACAGAACACAGCGTAATTCGACGGCAGGAGATGAAACGATGGGACGTAACGCCGCGCAGATCGTCCGGTACATCCTGATTTCTGCGGTTTTTCCGATTTCTATGACGAATGCGGTGGCCCGGCTACAGTCGGATCCGCCAGTGCTTTCGGCAGAACCCGAACGATTGGTGACCGGTCGAGCGCTGCGCGACGCACTTGAAAAGCGACATAGCGTGACGTCGCGGGGGATCCCCCTGCGGCAGGTCCTGCAACGTCTCAGGATGGACACCGGCATCGCGATCGTGCTCGACCGACGTATTGACCCCTCCCAACGGGTCGACGCTTCCACGGAATATCTCACCACCAGGAACAGCATTTCAGCGTATGCGGAATCGGCAACGGCCAGCGCCTCATTTGGCGACAACCTCGTGGTGATCGGACCTCCAGTCGCGACCAGTCGATTACGAACGCTGACTGCGAACAACCGCAAATCGATTCTCAGCATGCGGCGGCAACTGGACGCTGAGCTGTATCGTTCTCTGGTAAAAACTCGTGACCGGTCATGGCCTGACCTGAGTGAACCGCGAAAGCTGATCGTCGAGGCCGCACATGGTTTGGGCGCGACGGTGGATAACCCGGAGATGATTCCTCACGATCTTTGGGCAACTGTCCATCTTCCGCCGCTCACTTTCACCGACTTTGCCACACTCGTTCTCAATCAATTCAATTTGAATTTCGAAGTCACTGCTGACAGCACGATACGAATCGTGGCCGGGGTTGAGTTCGTTGCGATCGAACGGACGCATCGCGTTCCGGCGCGAGTAAAGACGTCTGTCGTTCAGCGCTGGCAGAAGGAATTCCCGCGGCTGGCTATAGACTGGAAAGGCAGTTCGGCCGTGGTGACGGCCACCGTGGAGACACATGAGCGACTGAGAGAACTGCTTCGCAATGACGACACTGGATCAGTCGCCGCCGCTGACGTTAAAGACCGACTGTTTACCATGAAAGCCGCCGCCGGCACGCCAATCGGACGCGTGATCACCACTCTGCGCAAATCAGGAATCGAGATCCGAATAAAAGGTCGCACCGACAAGGAACTCGCGCCGCTGCTGCTGCAGACGGTTGAATTCGATCTGGTCAAATCGCCAGGGGCTGAGTTCTTCCCTCAAATCTTTCGTAGCTGGAATGTGGATGTTACGGTCGACGCCGAAGGCGTCATGCTGAAGTTCCCGACGCCCTGAATGCTCCCCACCATGCTGACATCGAAACTCGGACTGGGTGCGGTTTGACTTCCGTTATCGGGATTCATTGCGACCGGCGATTGCTGAAATCGGGAAACGGACGACTGCTCTCAGGATGTTCTGTAATCCTCAGAGAGTGCTTCAATGGCCAGACGCAGTCACCGGAAACGGTGCGTTTTCCGTTGCAACAATGAGGAATCGTGCTGAATCTGGGGAGCGAGTAAATTGATCCCAAACGTCGGCTTCTGTGTGATCGGTCCTCCGGAACCCTCAGGATTCGTCGGATTCGGAAGTGGGCCTGCCGCATTATCGCTGTTTTGTTTCAGGAACCGCTCGGAAGTTCCGATGGTTGTTTTGAATTCGACATGGCAAATCCGTAACATATGGGGCCGATTGAAACCACCACGTCAACCCGGAGTGACGTGTCCTCAGCCAGGGCATTTCCCGGCTGAATCGGCTGATTAATCGGCCACCGTTGCTCGCGGCTCATCCATCTCGGAACGTGGCGAACATGTCATGATGGCCAGGAACGGCAGGTAGTGACTCAGGAATTTTCGGCACAAATATCCGCCGAGAATGCAGTTGCCCGATCACGGCAACGCACCATTGTGTGATCGATTACGCGATCGGTCTGCACAACAACCCATCGTAAGAACAAGGAAAAAAATGCTCGACATTCCAGCCAGTGGTGGTCTTGATTTCGTATCTCTGGGGGCGTTGGTTCATCGCCTGGATCCCGGTCGCATTCCGTTTCGAAAAGCGAACCAACTCGCAATTCATGTCAGCGGTGGTGAATTCAACTGTTCGGCAAACCTGTCGGATTGCTTTCAGCTGAACACGGGCGTCGTCAGTGCAATGGTCGACAATCCGCTGGGTGACCTGATCAACGAACGCGTGCGAGCCATGGGCGTGACACCGTTCTACAAACGCTTCGAGCACGATGGCGTTCGCGGACCAAACATGGCCACCGTTTACAGCGACCAGGGCTGTGGCGTTCGAGCACCGGTTGTGTTCTACAACCGCAGCAACGAAGCAGCCGGCCTGCTGAAAGCCGGCGATTTTGACTGGGACAAGATTTTCTCAGGTGGTGTACGCTGGTTTCACTGCGGCGGAATCTTTGCCGCACTGTCATCGACGACTCCGGAAGTAATTGTCGAAGGCATGAAGGCCGCGAAAGCAGCCGGAGCGATCACATCGTTCGACCTGAACTATCGAGCCAAGCTATGGGCCATCAGCGGTGGTCTGGACAAGGCCCAGGAGACACTGCGAGGCATCGTGGAACACTGCGACGTCCTGGTCGGTAACGAAGAAGACCTGCAGAAGGGTCTTGGCCTGAAAGGTCAGGACGTGGAAAAATCCGGCAAGCTGGATCCATCGGCTTTCTTTGGAATGATGGAAGGCGTCGCCAAAGACCTGCCCAATGTGAAGGCCGTGGCAACGACACTGAGAGAAGTCGTGAATACAAATCGCCACAACTGGAGCGCTGTGCTGTGGATGGACGGCAAGACGTACCAGGCCCCGGAAGCTGAACTGACGGTACTGGACCGAGTGGGTGGTGGCGATGGATTTGCGTCCGGCCTGATTTACGGTCTGCTTGGAGGCAAAGATCCTCAGACCTCCCTGAACCTGGGCTGGGCTCACGGGGCTCTGCTCACGACATATCCCGGCGACACTACGATGGCGTCCATCGGCGAAGTCGAAGGCTTCGCGTCCGGTGGTTCGGCGCGTATTCAGCGGTGACCGAATTGTGCCCGGCCGGCTGTGCCGACCCGGCACCCACGATATCTGTCGGACGAAACCAACAATCACACTCTTCGAGCGATCACAATGCCAAAACACGATATCGGCCTCATTGGCCTTGCCGTTATGGGTCAGAATCTGGTCATGAACATGGCCAACAAAGGATTCAATGTTGCGGTTTATAATCGCACGACTGCGAAGATGACCGAGTTCGTCGATGGACTGCCAGATCGTCCGGAAGGTGTTGTGGAAGAAGGAACGGCCGATCGGATCCACGGATACGAGACGCTGGAAGATTTTGTGAGCAGCCTGGAAGCACCGCGCCGAGTCATGATCATGGTGCAGGCCGGTGGCCCCTGTGACGCCGTTATTAACCAGCTGAAACCATTGCTGGACAAGGGTGACATCATCATTGACGGGGGTAATGCCGACTATTCAGACACCAACCGCCGTCATGAAGAACTGGCGGCTGACGGTTTCCGATTCATCGGCACCGGCGTTTCCGGCGGTGAAGAGGGTGCCCTGAAGGGTCCCAGCATCATGCCCGGTGGTCATCCGGAAGCATGGCCGTTTGTGAAAGACATCCTGCAGAAGATCAGCGCGAAGGTCGGTGAAAACGACGACATCCCGTGCTGTGACTGGGTCGGCGAAGCCGGTGCCGGGCACTACGTGAAGATGGTGCACAACGGCATCGAATACGGCGACATGCAGCTGATCTGCGAAGCCTACTACATTCTAAAGCACGGCCTTGGCCTTACAAATCAGGAATTGTATGAAGTCTTCAAAGACTGGAACGAAGGTGATCTCGACAGCTATCTGATCGAAATCACTCGCGACATTTTCACTGTCGCCGACAAGGAAACACCGAGCGAACTTCTGGACATGATTCTGGACACCGCAGGCCAGAAGGGCACCGGTCGCTGGATGTGTCAGCACGCTCTGGAACTCGGCGTTCCGACAACACTGGTGACCGAAGCGGTCTACGCTCGGTGTCTGTCCTCGCAGAAGGACGAACGAGTTCGCGCTTCAGAAGTGCTGTCCGGTCCCGACACGAAGTTTGAAGGTGACAGGAAACAATTCATCGACGACGTTCGACAGGCCCTCTACGCCTCCAAGCTGGTCAGCTATGCTCAGGGCTACGTGCAGCTGAACGCAGCGGCGAAGGAGTTTGGCTGGAAACTGAACAATGGTCCGATCGCGCTGCTGTGGCGAGGCGGCTGCATTATTCGGTCCGTCTTCCTGCAGGACATCAAAGCGGCGTTCGACAAGAACGCAGAACTGGAGAACCTGCTGCTGGATGACTTCTTCCGGGACGCCATCGAAAAGGCTCAACCTTCATGGCGGCGAGTCGTCGCGTCCGCAGTTCAACTGGGACTTCCGGTTCCGGCATTCAGTGCCGCGTTGACTTACTTTGACGGCTACCGTCGTGCGACGCTGCCTGCCAATCTGCTGCAGGCTCAGCGAGATTACTTCGGTGCTCACACCTACGAACGCACTGACAAGCCTCGCGGCGAAAAGTTCCATACCGACTGGATTCGTGAACGCAAACTGACATAGGCAGTGGGCAGTGGGAACATAAACGTCCGCCAGAAACGGTGGGCGTTTTTTATGACACGACTACTTTTGCTCAGTTGAGTCTTTGGACTGGTCCTCAGTCTTCTGCTCAGGTGCCAGATCAACTCCGTCGATTTCAATCAACGTTGTATTCGCGTCGTCGACGACACCGACACCACCACTTCCTTTGTGGACGTCCATCAGAGTGTCCGAATCGCCCACCACGGACGTGTTATTGTTCGTCCCGGCCGTTTCCGTACTGTCCCTGTTATTGCTGCCCGTACTGAGGACAAATACCATCAGGCAGGCGGCCAGAGTTGCGCCCGCCACGGCCAGACCACGGCTCGCAGACGAAGTGCGATGAACAGCTTGTGATTCCGGCGCTGCCAGCGTCACCGTCCCCTGTTGCTGAGCCATCGCGGGCGACCCACCAGTGACTTCCGGCCACGACGACGGCAGCTCATCCAGTTCTGCGGGCACTTCCATTCGGTAAAAACTGTGCAGCAGCTGATCCATCTGATCGTCGGAAAATTCCGGCCCGGTGTTCGATTGGTCAGTCATTGGAATAACCCTGCTCTTCAAGTAACTCTGCCAGGCGACGACGAGCACGAGACAACCGCATATCAACGGCAGCCGCGGTGCAGTCCATCACCTTCGCCATCTGTGCTGACGACCAATCCAGTGCATACTTCATGACCAGCACCTTGCGATCGTCTTCCAGCATTTGCTGCAATGCCCCTCGAACCGCTCCACGATTCTCATCCGAGGCCATTAATTGTTCAGGAGCAAAACGCTCGTTCGACATTTCATCCAGTGTTGAAGTGAGTTTGCAGCTACTGCTCTTACGTCGAGCAACATCACGCAGCCAGTTCTGGCCAACTCTCAACAACCACGCTCGGGGATCCCGAATTGGCTCTCCTGTATACGAATGCAGTTTAAGAAACGCCTCCTGAACAGCGTCATACGCTCGTTCCGGATCGCTGCATTGCGAATAAAAGATGGCCCACAACTCGCGGGAGTTTTCCCGATAAATTGCATCCAGGTAATCCGTCTCAATCGACGGCTCATCGGTCATTCTCTGATTCCAATTCTACACTGACAAAAACGGGAGTTTCTGCCCTCAGACGCGTCTAAAAGACCGGGTTTGGACGCATCTGAAGGGTACAGACGCGGTGCTGCAGAGTGTCTAACCCGCTCCTCAGCCCTTTTTCCCGCTAAGACCTGTCAGTCATAAAAAACGCGGAAAAACCGGCATATCCTTACGCACACCATGCCGTTCGCTGGAAAGCTTGTCAATTGTCAGAGCATTCTCGTATCAAGGCCGATCACCGAAATTCATTGACTGTTTCAGCATGTCGCCCCTTGCCCAAATCATGGTAGGTGCGCCAACCAATCACATTGTAAGCACTGTCCACGGAATGAGATACGGAACGTACCACCGCGTCCCAACACCTCAGGCAACACACTCAGAAGCAAGGGACATGTGATGGCGCGCATCTGGAGAAAGTTCCGGCACCGGTCTGATGTGGGTGAAGTGTTCACGGAAAAAACGTATTCTCCCGGCTGTATTCAATCAGTGATATCCCACGGGCGTAGATTCGGAGCGTCTGTCCGTAAAGGCGGCCTTTCGTTTACTTGAGTCGGGAATACCCGAATGAAACCCACTCCGTTCGACCGTGTCACCGGAATGTCGTTGCTTGCGATTCGACAGTGGTCCACATGTTCGTTCTGCATACTGGCGCTGCTTGCAGTGATCAGTCCCGGCAGTCGGGCACAGTCCGAAAGCGCATCGCTGAAGACAGAAGTCCAGCGTGCAATGCGAAGGGCGACAACCTACTTTCGGACAAATGTCGCGTCACATGGTGGGTACGTTTATCACTACTCGATCGACCTCTCCCGTCGCTGGGGCGAAGGCGAGGCGACGACGGACCAAATCTGGGTGCAGCCACCCGGCACGCCGACGGTTGGATTGGCATTCCTGAGAGCCTGGCACGCAACCGGCGAAAAAATGTATCTGGATGCGGCACGTGAAACAGCAGAAGCTCTTGTCTACGGACAGATGAAATCCGGCGGCTGGACAAATTGTGTCGACTTCAATCCTCAGGGAAATCGAGTCGCGCGATATCATATCATATCGCAACGGTAAGGGACAGGGCCGCAACACGTCATCGTTTGATGATGGCCAGACCGCTTCTGCATTGCTGCTGTTGATCCGAGCAGACGAGGCCCTCAGGTTTCAGCACTCTGAAATCCACGACGCGGCAGAGTTTGGCCTCGCAGCAGTGCTGAAAGCTCAATATCCCAACGGAGCGTTTCCACAAATATGGGACGACGACGTGACTCCCGATCCGCCACCACTCCAGGCGAACTACCCCGACTACGATTGGCGTACGGAAGGACGAATCAAACAGTACTGGCACATGTAAACGCTCAATGACAACATTGCGGGATACATCACGGAAACGCTGCTAGCCGCCCACGAGGTCTACGGGGGTGACAGATATCTGAACGCTGTGTAACGACTGGGCGATTTTCTGCTGCTTGCGCAAATGCCCGAACCTCAGCCCGGCTGGGCTCAGCAATACAACTACGACATGCGACCGATATGGGCGTGAAAATTTGAGCCGCCGGGTGTGTTCGGAGACGAATCGCAGGAAGCCATCGAGACGTTGTTACGTATTTCGTCCGTTACCAATGACCGCAGATACCTGGAACCTGTTCCGCCAGCACTGGCGTACCTGCAGCGGTCCGTTCTGACGGATGGACGGCTGGCCCGTTATTACGAACTCAGGACAAACCGACCGATCGTACGACGATTCGCGGCTACCTCGCCACTATGGCTGGAAGACGGAATCGCGGCTGCAGGAACTGACACATAGGTACAGGACCGAAATGTCGCGGCAGACAACTGCGGTGTCGGCAACAGTAACGCCAACCGCCACGGACGTTCGCCGAGTCATTGCGGCACTTGACAAGCAGGGCCGCTGGGTCAGCACGTTCGCCGGTGGGCTGCACGTAGGTCAATTGAAATTACCGGTTGGCACGAAATACCTGGCCAGTAGCGTATTCAGCCGCAATCTTGAAATGCTCAGCACATATGTGCAGCAGCACAAGTAACGGATCGTACGGGTTGCGCACATATTGCGGCCACCAAGCTCGGTTCACACTCGGAAAGATGTTCAATCCCACACCATGCCGTCATAGACGAACCTACGTTTGAAGCGGTTGGCCACGATCAAATTCGTGGTCAGGAATTTCACTTCCGGCAATCGAATGGTCACGTCCCATCGGCGGACAAATGCTTACAGCGTTTCACGCTGACTTATGGCCGCGATGAACAGTTTTCAGTAGCAGTTTCGTTACTCCCACGAGCCAGTATCGTTCACGACAATAAGTAAATTGCTCTAGCAGGTCGAGAGAATCATGGGACAGCAGGAACTCTACAGCGACCGATTCTTCGATCACGACGACGATCCATTCGATGAAATAGCAAGGCAGAAGAAAAAGGAGAAGGACCGAATCCGGCGAATTCTGTCGTTACTTCTGACCAGCGCTATCATCGGCGGCGGAATACTCTGGTTCATGCAGAACCAGAACGAGCTGCGCCTGAGAAGTGGTTTTTCGCTTCCGTCGCCCTCTGCCATCAGCTCTGCGCCCTGAGCCGCTTACCAGCTGTACGCTGTGTTGATTTCTGTCTGCCCAACGGGCCGCGCAGGGGCTTTCACCAGCCGATGGACATGTTGGTTTCGATGGCGCGTTGAGCTTCGTGCAGATCGACACCTGTTTCGAGCATGTACAGCCGAATCGCATGCAATTTGTCACCGGACGCTCTGGTCAGGCAGTCACGCGCCACATCGCAGGGTTCCACCTTGCCGGTCAGCCCCAGCAATCGTTTGCTGATCACCCACAGGTCTCGCGGGCGCCGTGTAATGCGCACAATTTTTTCTTCGGGATAATGCTGCAGCGCGATGTGCTCGGCCTGCTCCGAGCTGCTGGCCCAGCCAACCATAATGTGCGATTCTGTTTCTATCTCGAAAAGAGCCATGATGGTCCTTGCTTCAACGATGATTTCACAGCGTCGCTGTTTTCCGTGATGGTACTGAGGCACCCAGTCATAGTCGTCGACGAGAAACTATATGCTTTTTCAAGGTTACTGCGAAACCGTCCACAAGTCGCCGGACGGAATGTGAGCTAAAACGCGTTTTGTCTGGCCAGCAACTCCCGAATAGCGATCCCGGTGACCTTTGTCGAAATCCTGTCAATTTGGCGACTACTTGATCAATTTAGGGGGTTACTACTGACGGTCGGATCGCCTCGTGGATACGCCCGCCCCTCGGTTTGAGGCCATTCCAGCAGGATCTGAGCAAGCGCGTGACCATGTTCAAATTCACCGGAGAGGGATAACCTTTCTTCAGCCATTGTGTTTCCAGCCTGCAGCAAATTGCGCGTCAAGAACCGCCCGCGATTTCTGCAAATCCCAAACAGGAGTAGATGAAGATGTTGAAAACATGCCTGAGTGTCTCAGCCATCGTGCTGGCAACAGCATCACTGACGCTGGCTCAGCCACCCGGCGGTCGTGGTCCCGGTGAAGGGCCAGAAAGCAATGTCGACCGCATGTTCAATCATGATGAAAACAAAGATGGCAAATTGGGCAAGAATGAAGTTCCGGGGCAGCTGCAAGGCATTTTTGCTCGCGCTGACAAGGACGAAGATGGCTTTCTGAGCAAGGAAGAGGTGCAGGCCTATTTCCGAAGCCGGGCAGAAGAGCAGGGCAACGGCCGTGGTGAGGGCCGAGGTGGCCGTGAAGGACGCGAGGGTGGACGAAGCCGCGAAGGAGGCGGTCGTGGCGGATTCGGAGGACGCAGCGAATCAGGCGCGGGACCGGGTGGGCCTCGTGGCATGCCGCCGTTTCCAGTCTTGATGGTATTGGACGCAGATGGCAATGGTGAGATTTCGGCGGACGAGATCAACAACGCGACAGCCGCGCTCAAGAAGCTCGACCGAAACAGGAACGGCAAGCTTGACGCAGACGAACTTCGCCCCAGCTTCGGTGGCGGACCTCCGGGCGGCGGATTCGGCGGTGGCCCCCCAGGTGGAGGCCGTGAAGGCGGTCGACGTGAAGGCGGTGGACGTGGCGGGTTCGGCGGTCAAAGCTTTGTTGGTGGAATGCTGGAACGATATGACGAAGACAAGGACGGCAAACTGGCCGGCGACGAGATTCCGGAACGCATGCAGGACCGCTTGGAACAGATCGACGCCAACAAAGACAAGACCATCGACAAAGCGGAACTGGAAGCTATGGCTCGACAGTTTGGCGGTGGGCGTGGTGGTGAAGGCGGACGAGGTGACGGCGATCAGCGACGGCGGCCCCCAATCGAAGAAGAATAGTTTGCCCAAATGATCGGCAGCCGGCGGCTTCCACCGCCGGCTATCATATTTCCCGTTCTTCGTTCTTAAGAAATTACGTTTCCGTTCATTACTCACGGAGTCTTTTCATGTTCGCCCGAAATCTGCTTTTCTCTTTGTGCATTCTGTTACTGGCGGGTTCTGTCACCGCTGCCGACTGGACTCGTTTTCGTGGTCCGAACGGTTCTGGCGTCAGTCCCGACAATGCGAAGCCACCAACAAAGTGGAGTGATTCCGAAAACATAAAGTGGAAGGCAAAATTGCCAGGGCCTGGACTTTCCTGCCCGATTGTCGTTGGTGACCGAGTCGTGATCACCTGTTGGAGCGGCTACGCAGCCGGCGCCGACGACAAGGGGTCGCTGGAAGACCTGCAGCGCAACGTTGTGTGTGTTCATCGGGAGACAGGCGATGTCCTATGGTCACACGAAGAACCAGCACTGCTGCCGGAGGACACTTTCGGGGGCATGTTTGCTCAAAACGGATATGCGTCTCACACACCAGCCACTGATGGCGAACGGGTTTACGTCTTTTTTGGCAAGACCGGCGTACTGGCATTTGATCTGGGCGATGGCCGCAAGTTGTGGCAGGCAAGTGTAGGAGAAAACCTGGAAGGCAAACGCTGGGGGTCGGCCTCCAGCCCCATAGTTCATAACGGCATGGTGATCATCCCCGCGTTCATTGAAGGGGACGCGCTGGTCGCGTTAGATGGCAAAACCGGCGAGGTAGCGTGGAAACAGGAAGCACCCGGATACCGCAGCAACTGGAGCACTCCGATTCTGGTGGAAGCCAATGATCGTACAGACCTGGTTCTGGCCGTCCCGGGCGAAGTCTGGGGCCTGAACCCGGCAAACGGAAAACTTCGCTGGTACTGCGAAATTCCAGGCGCTGATGATGCCCGAGCCAGCGTAATCGCTGACGGCGATGTCGTCATCGCCATGGGCGGTGGCCGCGGGGCCAGTACTGCCATCGCTGTGCGGGCCGGAGGTAAAGGCGACGTTAAGGATACACATCAGATTTGGGAAGGCCGCGATGCCAGCAAGATCGGCACGCCGGTGGTCCGTGGCGGCCAGCTGTACATGGTCAACAATAAAGTCGTTACCAGTGTCGATATGAAGACTGGAAAACGGGTGGGGCAGGCACGACTGACGGGGTCAGGCGGAGGAGCTGCGGCGCCTGGCGACAGCAATCGCGAAGAAAGACCGCCGGGTGGCGAAGGTCGTGGCCAACGTGGTGGTGACCGTGGCCAGGGTGGACGCGGTGGTTTTGGTGGCGGCGGTGGTATGGGCGGCCAGGACTATTCGTCTCCGATCATTGCCGGAAACAACCTTTACTGGGCGTCACGAGCGGGTGACGTCTATGTGGTCGAACTCGGCGAATCCATGAAACAGGTGGCCCACAACAGCTTTGATTCAGATCGCGGCGAATACAGCTCAACGCCTGCTATCAGTAATGGAGAATTGTTCATCCGTTCGGCCACCTCACTTTATTGTGTGGCTGATAAAGAATAAATTTCGGGAACCAGAAACGGCGCTGAGGACTGGACGTCCAATCCACCTTCAGCGCCCGTATTTTCCTGCACGCGTGCAGGGCCGGATTGTCCCGAATTTGATTCCCTACATGGCCACGGAACGGCGCGACAAGACTTCTTTTGTGCGGAGTGGCGAACACGGTGCTGCGCCTCAGTTTTCGAAGCCAGCAATGAGCCCGATCGCGCCGGACCTGCGCACGGACGTATTGACGGGGCAGCAGGTTATCGTTGCGGAAAGCCGTTCTCTACGCCCGGTCAGGCTAACTCAGTCCGCGGCAGCACCACCTGCTGGTGATGACCCGTTTATGGAAGGTCGCGAATCGCTCACCCCCGGAGAAACTCTGGCTTTACGGGCCGTGGACAGCCAACCCAACGAACCGGGGTGGCTGCTGCGTGTTGTGCCAAACCAATTTCCAGCTGCTGAATCCAGCGAACCGGAGCCTGCACAGCAATGCGAGACACCGGAAGTATTCCTGATGCAGCCTGTCCGCGGCGTTCATGAAGTGGTCCTGGAATGTCCTGACTATCGTGCTCAACTGACGGGCCTTGCCGTCACTGAAGTCGCACGTGTTCTGCATGCGTGGCAGCTGCGAGTCCGCGCGCTGTCCGCGTTACCGTGGATCAGTTCAATCAGTGTGTTTCGCAACGAGGGCATCGGAGCGGGCGCTTCCCTTCCACACTGCCACTCCCAGATTCTGGCAACTGACTTCATTGGCGACCGCATTGCACAGCTGATCGACAGGTCGCAGAAGTCCCGAGAAGAGACAGGGCAATGTATTGTCGAGCAGTGGTTGTCCTCCGAAATTTCGGCAGACCGGAGAGTGCTGCGACTGAGCCGCGACTTCGCGACGGTCTGCCCGTTTGCGAGTCGAGTCCCCTGGCAATGTCGGATTGTCCCGCTGACCGTCAGCCGCTTCGATCTGTTGTCAGCAGAACAGATCTGTTCGCTTGCCGCCGAACTGCACTCCGCCGCATCAGCCGTCCAGGCGGTCGCCGACAACGTGGCTCACAACGTGATTCTGACGCTGCCTCCGCCACCAGCGACACCGGCCGCATTTCTGTGGCATCTGGATCTATTACCACGCCCCAGCCGCATGGCCGGATTTGAATTCGGAACAAATGTGGACATTCTGGCTGTTGCACCGGAGACCGCTGTCGCCCGAATGCAGGAACACGTTTCACCTGACCCCGAACAAGGCGGCGCAGATGCACTTTGTCCTGATGGTTTTACGTGGGTTGCCGCCGCAGCCGATTAGACTGCAGCACGCCTGTTGTGGACAAATCGCGCGCGATTAGCTGGCGTCCTGCGTCAACGCCAGCGCTATTGCGGTTCCCGTGAGCCCCGTCAGGAACAACGCACCACATTGTTCGGACGTGAGACGATGCAGTCTTTTTCGTGGTGGGCAGTTCTGCTGACCACGAGCGACATTACCTTCCTGAACCACGGCGATGGAATCAATGGCGTTGGGAGGAGCTGTCCCACGGTGCCAGAGCCGGCACGCGTACGAGGCATCGTCGATTTTGATGACGCAGAGTCCACCCTTCAGATGACTGACTGCAAACCGGCCGGCCCGGTCGGTTACGACCTTGATTTCCGTATCCCCGAGAATAACCGACACAGCGACAGCGCCGACCGGATTTCCTGCTGCGTCCACGAGCTGTCCGTTCAGGACACCACCAACGCCCAATTCGACGTCTTTCAACCGTGGCGGAACTGCTGCAGTGGAAGACTTCGTCACAGTGTCTGCAGCCAGTAACGTGCCCTGCGGCATCAGGAGAGAAACGGCAATCGCAAAAATCAGGCTGGATCGCATAATGACATCCTTGTCGAGCGAAGCTTTGATAGGAGTAACACTGGTGGTATCGACAGCACCCCTTGTGACGTGTGGAGAGGGTTCGCTGATTACGTCAAACAATCAGCCCTGCTGCTCAGGCGGCCGTCTTTCCCAAACAGACGTCACACTCAGAAAACACAGCCGATCTTCGCCATTCTCACTAACTGGCTGGTCGAAGGCCCAGATGAGGCAGATTTATCAGCTTCGGCAAAATCAGCAGCCACCCGCCGATCGTGCCGCCCACGTCCGTGTTTCCATGGGGAAACGACCAAACGCAACCAATGGTGTGCATTGGAATTGCACAAAAATCGGGTTGACAGTGAAAAGTCCCTGTAACGTCTTCCCGCGCGACAACGTCGCTGTTGACCCGCTGGATTCTGAGGTCTAAAGTTGAGGACTCGCTTCTCCGCGGTGTCGTGTTTTCACCTTTTCATTCCGCATTCTTCTGGCTGATTTATGTCTGATCCTCAGGGACCTCCCCCCTCGAACGAGAAACCGCCAGGGCGAGATCCGCGGAAAGAACAACGTGGTCCTTCCGGAAATGTCCTGTGGTATCTGCTGGTTTTCGGCGTGATCGGCCTGCTGGTGTTTTCGACGCTGGGCCAGCCGACGATGGGTGATTCCATGGCGCTCACCGAATTTGAGCGGCAGGTCGCCTCCGGTGAACTGAATTCGGGCAACGTGTTCGAACTGACCATCAGTCCCACGCGCATGGTCTGGCAGGATAAGTCGCCGGAAGACGTCCAGAAAGGTGCATCAGCGACACGGCAATACGTCGCCGTGTGGGGTATCGGAGACGTTTCCATTGACAGACTGATGACACTGCTGAAGGAACACAAGATTGAAGCCACCGGGGGTGAGACTCCGTCTGCTTGGAGCGAAATGCTGCCCATGCTGTTTCTGACAGCGATCATGGTCGGTCTGTTTATTTTTCTGCTTCGTCGCCTTGGTGGAGCAGGATCAGCGATGTCGTTCGGGCGCAGTCGAGGGCGGTTGTACGCTCAGGACGACGTGAACATGACATTCGAAGATGTGGCAGGAATTGACGAAGCTGTTGAGGAATTGAGAGAAGTCGTTGAATTTTTGAAGACGCCCGAAAAGTATCAGTCGCTGGGAGGAAGAATCCCTCGCGGAGTCCTGCTGGTTGGTCCTCCGGGAACTGGCAAGACCATGCTGGCCAAGGCTGTCGCAGGCGAAGCGGGTGTACCGTTTTTCGGATTGTCCGGTTCCGACTTCGTGGAAATGTATGTCGGCGTTGGCGCGGCACGCGTTCGAGACATGTTTCAGCAGGCACTGCAGCGCTCACCGGCAATCATCTTCATCGACGAGCTGGATGCATTGGGCAAGGTGCGTGGCAGCGGCGCGCCAGGCGGACATGACGAGCGCGAACAAACATTGAACGCGTTGCTGGTGGAAATGGATGGATTCAGTACCGATCACAGCGTCATTGTCATGGCGGCCACAAATCGTCCGGAAACTCTGGACCCGGCATTGATGCGACCGGGCCGTTTTGACCGCCACGTGCTGGTCGATCGACCCGATATCAAAGGCCGCGCTGCGATTCTGAAGGTGCATGCTCAAAAAGTGAAAATGGCTGACGACGTCGACGTTCAGCGGCTTTCCAAGCTGACGCCCGGATTCGTCGGCGCGGATTTGGCCAATCTGGTCAATGAGGCCGCACTGCTGTCCGCTCGGCGAGGCGACAAACGAGTAACGATGAAAGCGTTCGAGGATGGCATCGAACGCGTCATGGCCGGCCTCGAGAAAACGTCACGAATTATTATTGAGGAAGTCAAGAAACGAGTCGCGTGCCACGAGTGTGGACACGCTCTGGTGGCCGCCAGTCTGCCAAACACAGACCCGGTTCATAAGATTTCCATCATCCCACGTGGAATGGGAGCGCTCGGCTACATGCTGCAGCTGCCCGAAGACGACCGGGAACTGCTGACCCAGTCGGAACTGGAAAGCCGAATCGCGGTTCTGCTGGGTGGCATCTCTGCCGAACAGATCACCTACAGTGAAACGTCTACCGGCGCACAAAACGACCTGCAACGAGCTACGGATATGGCGCGTCGGATGGTGACGGAATTCGGCATGAGTCCCCGTCTGGGCCGTATGTTCTACAGTGAATCACAGACGTCGCCGTTCCTGGGTGGGGGCGGGATGGTGAAAGAATCGGTGCACAGCGAAGAAACGCTGCGTGAGATCGATCTGGAAGTTAAACGGCTGGTCGATGAATCCTATCGCTGTGCTTATGAGGTCCTGACCTCGCAACGCGAAACACTTGATCATTTGAGCAGCGATCTGTTTGAAATGGAAACAATGACGGCAGAACAGATGCACGCCATTATCGACGAACATCGCGATGGCCCCAAAATCGCACCTCGAACATCTGTGCCCGCTGCAGACGATGCTGTGGACCAGACGCAGCCAACGCCCAGCGCAGAAACGGATGCTGAAGACTTGCCGGAAGCCTCTGATGGTTCCGCGTAAACAAGGACAACCAGACACGAAGCCGGATCGATCGTGTGTTCCACGCAACTGCGCTTCGATGTCGCGTTTCACGCGGCCTGCTTGATTCAGCGCTGGCCACGGAGCCATTTGCCAAGCTTCGGAGACACTTCGCTCGGGGATTCAAATCGAATTCGTACGCGGTCCCGTCCATCACGGTGCAGTTTGACTTCCTGTTCGGTACCAAAATCAGCGATCGCTCCGATCGTGACAGTATCCTTTGGCACGTACAGCACAAGATCGACTCCGTCTTTTCTTTTGGTGTGCAACTCGGCGGCCGGTTCGCTGCTGTCCTTGTGTTTCCAGTTGGTCCGGCTGCGAACCCCGTAGTCGACGTCACAGGTCGCAAACACCTTTTCCACTATAGGCAGCAGCTTTTCGACCGTTCGGAAGTCCCAGCCTGCTTTCTTGGGCAGACCTTTCTTCATCAGATGCCATTTGCGGCCAAGCTGTTTCCAGGGCATCAAGTCGTCCGGATTGGCTTTTTCCTTTGTTGCCTGGGTCAGATGGGCCTCAACAGCCTGCTGCAGGAATGACTTGAAGGCCGAATTATCAATCTCTTCTATGTTCCAGACCTTAATCGTCACTTCCTGCCACGGCGTCTTCAGGTTTCGCACGTTGACTCGCGGTGACTGGCTGTAATACTGGATCTCTTCGACATCGTCGATCGGTGTCAGTCCCAATGCGGCACGCAGCGACTTTGTGTCAAACGTCTGCTTCCTGACTCGGAAACAGAGTGACAGAATCCACTCGTGGCCGGTGCGAGCGTGCAGCAGCCAGCCCAGACCGCCAGCGGCTTTGACTTCGACAGTGGAACGATGATTCCAATTGACCGGAGCCAGCCGTTCTTCCTTTGCCAGCAGGTCGATCACAAACTGCAGAGCATCACCTCCCCACCGACAACGCTTTCCGTCATGGCTCAGACATTCCCTGGTGTGCCATTGCTGGCCGTCCGTTTCCCATGGCAACCGAGCTGACTTGCCAAGTTGATCTGCGGTGACATCGCCGGCCTGCTTTTTTGCCGCACCGGCCACATCGAACACGTCGATGCTGCCGGTTTTCGATTCCGCCAGCACCGGTCCCAGCAGTTCTCCCGTCCATGACCGCAGCACCGCTTGCCGGGCTGTGGCCGATCGTTTGTGTCGACTAGTGCCTGCTGACAACGCCGCCGTTGCAATCGACACGATGTCCTCCGGCGTACCTTCTGCCACGATCTGTCCGCCGCCGGCGCCCGCTTCGGGACCGAGGTCAACAACCCAGTCGGCCATCTTGATGACATCAAGGTTGTGTTCGATCACGACGACTGTGTTGCCCTGTTCCACAAGGCTGCTGAGAACTGCCAGCAGCTTGGCAATGTCATCAAAGTGCAGTCCGGTCGTGGGTTCGTCCAGCAGGTAAAGAGTTTTTCCCTTATTGGGCTTTGCCAGTTCCGCGGCCAGTTTAATACGCTGAGCTTCGCCGCCGGACAGAGTCGGCGCTGACTGACCAAGTGTCAGATAGCCCAGTCCGATTGCGTTCAGTGTTGCCAGTGGTGCTCGGATCTTCGGTACGTTCGAAAACACTTCCAGCGCTTTTTCTACGGGCATTTCCAGTACGTCGGCGATGCTGTAGTCGTTGAACTTCACGTTCAGCGTTTCGGCGTTGTAACGCTTGCCCTGACATGTGGTGCATTCGACCCACACGTCGGGCAGGAAGTGCATTTCGATTTTCCGCTGGCCCATACCTTCACAGTCGTCGCAACGGCCACCTGCCCGATTGAAACTGAATCGCCCCGGGCCGTAGCCGCGGACTCTGGAGTCCGGCATTTTAGCAAACAGCTCTCGAATATGATCGAACAGTCCGGTGTACGTTGCCGGATTGGACGCTGGTGTATTGCCGATCGGGTTTTGATCAACGACGACGATTTTCGATAGATGTTCTATGCCTCGCAGGTCTTTGTGCGGTCCGGGCGCATCCGTCGCCAGATTAAGTTTCCTAGCCACTGCTCGCGCCAAAGTGCTCATCACCAGCGAACTTTTTCCGCTGCCGCTAACGCCGGTGATACAAGTCATGGTGGCCAGCGGTATTCGCAGATCGACGTTGCGCAGATTGTGCTGAGCAGCACCCAAAAGCTGCAGCCAGTCCACCGCGTCGGATGGCAGCCGTCGTTGCTCCGGGACGGGGATCCCCAGTTTGCCGCTGAGGTACCCGCCAGTCAGTGACTTTTTCGTCTGGCGACCAAGTTGTCTGGGCGTTCCCTGGGCAACCACAGTGCCACCCAATCGCCCGGCACCCGGACCGAAGTCAAACAGCCGATCCGCAGCCTGCAGAACTTCACGATCGTGCTCGACCAGTAGCACCGTATTGCCAAGATCCCGCAACCGCTTCAGCGCCGCCAGCAGTCGTCCGTTGTCGCGCGGGTGAAGGCCGATTGTTGGTTCGTCCAGCACGTACAGCACACCTGTCAACGACCGGCCAACCTGCCCGGCCAGACGAATGCGTTGCGATTCGCCCCCCGACAGAGTCGGCATCGACCGCTCCAGCGTCAGATAATCCAGACCGACATCCACCAGAAACTTCAGTCGATGAACCGACTCGTTCAGCAGGTCTCCGGCAATTTGCTTCTGAGCTTTCGTCAGCTTCAGCGATTTCAGAAACTCCAACGCCTTGATCAACGGCATTCGGCACAGTTGAGGCAACGTGGTTTTTTTCAACTGGACATTGGCGGTGACTTCCTGCAGACGAGTTCCGTTACAAACACTGCAGTCCTTTTCTCCAGCCATTTCCATCAGCGATCGTCGGTGCGAATACGACAGCCGCGCGGCCTGTTCGATGGTTGGAAACAGACCACGATATCGAAAGCGAAACGACGATCGCCCTATGTTGACAGCCATTCCGGCTCTGCCGCTTTCCGCTTTTTTCTCTCCGCTCTCCACATTGATCCACCGGTCCTCGGTCCCGTAGAGGATCACTCGCTGTTGTTCCGCTGAAAGCAAATACCACGGTTGGTCCAACGGTATGTCGAACTCTGTACCAATCGCTTTCAGCATCACGCCAAACTGTGAGTTGGACCGAGGATCCGGCCAGGCCCCTATGGCCCCGTCCAGCAGTGAGCTTTCCGGGCTGGTAACCAGAAGTGATTGATTGGCCCCATACTCTGTGCCCAATCCTTCACACGACCAGCACCAGCCCAGCGGGCTGTTGAAACTGAACTGCTGCGGCGTCGGGTGATCGTAGGAGTAGCCGCAGTCGAGGCAGGACAAGTGCAGGCTGAAAACGTGATCTTCCCAATCGGCTTCCTCGACTTCTTTTGCAGCCACCACGACACGCAGGACGCCCTTGCCCAGATCCAGGGCGGCTTCCACGGAATCGGTGATCCGCCCGCGCTGTCTGCGGTCCACAACGACTCGGTCGACAACGATTTCGACTTCGTGCTCGCGACGATGATCCATGTCGGGCGTTTCACCGAGCGAATGGGTGGTGCCGTCAATTCGAACACGGGCAAAACCGTTTTTCTGCATCCGCTCGAAGATTGTTTCGTACGGCGTCTGTCGATCGACGGTAATGGGTGCCAATAACAGCAGTCGCGATTTTGCGGGCAGCTTCAGAACCGCTTCCACAATTTCGTCTGTCGTCTGTTTCTGAGCTTCCATGCCGCACGACGGGCAATGAACGATTCCCAGTCGAGCATAGAGTACTCGCAGGTAGTCGTAAATCTCGGTCACGGTGCCAACCGTTGAACGCGGTGTGGCGCCGACCGTCTTCTGTTCGATTGCGATCGCGGGGCTCAGCCCCTGAATGCTTTCGACCTTAGGCTTCGGCATCTGGCCCAGAAACTGCCGGGCGTATGCGGACAGACTTTCGACATAGCGTCGTTGCCCTTCGGCGTATAACGTATCCATTGCCAGCGACGTTTTACCGCTGCCACTGGGGCCACAAAAGACGCTCATTTCACCCCGAGGCACCTCCAGATCCAAACGCTGCAGGTTATGCTGCGACGCACCGGTAATCTGAATTAGCCGGTTAAAAATAAACGGGTCCGCTTTTGTCCCCATTCCTCGTCGATTTTTATTATTTGCTCGAGGCTTCATCCCCGGCAGGACACTTCGCAGGGCTGAACCCGTGTAGGAATCCCTGCACTTCGCGATGTCCTCCGGCGTCCCTTCGCAAACGATCCGGCCACCACCCGCTCCACCTTCCGGCCCAAGGTCAATCACCCAGTCGGCCGTCTTGATCACGTCAAGATTGTGTTCGACAACGATGACGGTATTTCCCTGTTCCACGAAACCGTGCAACACTTCCAGTAGTTTGTGAACGTCCGCAAAGTGCAATCCGGTCGTCGGCTCATCCAACAGGTACAGCGTTTTGCCCGTCGACCGTTTTCCGAGTTCTCGAGCCAGCTTGATCCGCTGAGCTTCTCCTCCGGATAAAGTTGGCGACGGCTGACCCAGCTGCATGTAATCGAGGCCCACATCCACCAGAGTCTGCAGCAGCCGTCTGATTTTCGGAACGTTTTCGAACAGCTGCAGAGCATCGCGGATCTCCATGTTCAGGATTTCGGCGACATTGTGTTCCTTATATTTAACCTCCAGAGTTTCATGACTGAAGCGGCGGCCTTCGCAGACATCGCACGGCATCCAGATGTCTGCCAGAAAGTCCATTGCCAGTTTTGTCGCCCCATGCCCTTCGCACGCTTCACATCGACCGCCAGGCACGTTGAAACTGAATCGTCCCGGCTTGTAGCCCCGCATTTTTGACTGCGGCAGAACTGTGAACAACTTACGGATCTCGTCAAACACTTTGACGTAGGTGGCTGGATTGCTGCGCGGCGTTCGACCGATAGGCGACTGATCGATGTCGATGGCTTTGTCGATCTTCGTCAGCCCATTCACTCGGTCATGCCTGCCGGGCTCGCCTTTCCCCCTGTTGACGTCGCGATTCAGTACCTGCCACAGGATATCATTGGTGACAGAACTTTTGCCGCTGCCGCTGACGCCGGTCACGCAAATGAATCGGCCCAGCGGAAATTTGATGTCGACACCCTGCAGGTTATTGTGTCGACCGTTCTTTACGACGATGGCGTCTTTGCCACCTGTGCGGCGTTTTTTTGGTACCTCTATCTCCTTGCGGCCGCTTAGGTACTGGCCGGTGACGCTGCGCTTGTTCTTCAACAGGTTCTTAACAGAACCCTCAACCACCACCTCGCCGCCACGAACACCTGGACCCGGACCGAAATCAACGATGTGGTCGGCCGCCCGCATGGTTTCTTCGTCGTGCTCGACAACAATTACCGTGTTGCCCTGATCGCGCAGGTGTTGCAGACTCTTCAGCAGCATGACGTTGTCGCGAGGATGCAGACCTATCGACGGCTCGTCCAGAATATAAACAACGCCCACCAGTCCACATCCGATCTGCCCTGCCAATCGAATTCGCTGCGATTCTCCGCCGGATAGAGTTGGGGCCGACCGCTCCAGAGTCAGATAATGCAGTCCGCACTGCAGCAGAAAACCAAGCCGCCCGGAAATTTCCTTTAGCGCCTCTTCAGCAATCATCTGTCGGGTGGCGTCCAGCTTCAACGATGCAAAAAATTCTGCCGCTTCTTCGATGCTGAGCGCGCACACCTGTGGCAGACTCATCTCCATCGGCAGGCCGCGTTTCCTGATTCGACTGTTGCTGGTGGTGATGCGTACGTTGCGAGCCTGCTGGTTCAACCGTTCGCCATCACAGGCCGGGCACCGTACAACTTCCAGATGCTTCTCCATGGCTCGCCGCTGCATCGGATTTTTCGTCGTGCGGTAGTTCTCCAGCAGCCGATTGGTCCAGCCTTCCCAGGTGCCACCGTGCTTATAGACGCCGCCGCGAGTTCTCCAACTGAACGTGATGTGCCGGTCGCCGGTTCCTTCAAGCCACAGCCGTTGCGCTTCCGCAGGCACGTCAACCCACTTTATCTTCAGCAGCGTGTCGGCTTCCATGCCTGCAATCTTTTCTATGGCTTCAGCGGCGCTGACCAGTATGTGCCGTGGCCAGCGCCCAACCTTCTTCAAGGACGGCAGAAACAGAAGTGCTCCGTTGCGGATTGACTTCTTTTCATCAATCACGATCGATGACGGACCGAACCCATGTCTCATTCCCAGCCCGTGACATTCATGACACATGCCCAGCGGACTGTTGAAGCTGAACAGCTGAGGCGATGGTGGTTCGTAGCTCATGCCGCTTTCGGCACAGGCGTAATTCGCACTGTAGAGAGTGTCAAGGGTCGATATGCCTGAGTCCTCTGCTGACGCAGCCTTAGCCCTGCCGCCGCTCGACTTTGTTTTCTTCCCTGGACTCTCGCCGCTCGTCTCTCGACGCTCCGTCGCACAGATCAAGCGCCCGTCCGCCAGTTTCAGTGCCTGTTCGACAGCTTCGGCAAGACGACTTCGGCTGCTCGGGCCGGCAACGAGTCGGTCAATCACGACCTCAATATTGTGCTTGTGGTGTCGGCGTAATTTCAGGTCGTCGTTGAGCGAAATCACTTCGCCATCCACACGGGCTCGCAGGTGTCCACGCTTCAGCAGATCTTCGAACAGATCTTTGAACTCGCCCTTCTGATTCTGCACAATCGGAGCGAGAATCGAATAACGAGTGCCGTCGGGCTGACGCGCTATGCTTTCGATGATTGAATCGGCAGACTGAGCCTTGATCGGTTTCCCCGAGACGTGGCAGTAGCCCTGGCCAACTCGAGCGAACAGAACTCGCAGGTAATCGAAAATTTCCGTGATCGTACCGACGGTACTGCGAGGATTTCGGCTGGTTGATTTCTGTTGAATGGAAATCGACGGGGCCAGCCCGGAAATCAAATCGACGCTGGGTTTGGGCAGCTGTCCCAGAAACTGCCGAGCGTACGTCGACAGGGATTCCACGTATCGCCGCTGGCCTTCAGCGTACAACGTATCAAACGCCAGCGAGCTTTTTCCGGAGCCGCTGACTCCGGTCATCACGATCAGCTTGTTCCGCGGCAACGCCAGACTGACATTGCGCAGGTTATGTTCGCGAGCCCCGCGAATAACGATCTCGGTTTCAGACATTTATCGTACTGGGCCGCGGCCGGTGTTGTGTTGAATTCAGAAGCCCGGCTGACCGAGCGTGCGAATTATAGAAACCGCAACTCTGTCGTCATCACCCCGGGCCTCGGTTTGTCGCATTCAGCTGACTTGCGGCCACATTCGTCCAAGCCATTGTTTTTTCGGAATCTTCTAACGGTTGCCTGTCCGCCACAACTATTATGGCGTGTTATGGCTTATCGCCCATCGATTGCAGTCGCTCATCTGATGACAGCCACTTTGGTCGCTGCGGTGTCGGTCCAGGCTGACGAACGGTCCGCGCCATCCCCGCCGATCATCGTTACTGTAACATTGGTCGATGACTCGACGGTCACGTCCGTCCCGGATGCAGCAACGGACGACCAGTTCCTAGCCCTGAGGTCCTCCGCACCCGGCATCCTGCTGCGTCGATTCGTCCCGTGGCAGCACATCGTCAAGGCGCACGTTGGGAAGCAGGTTTTTACATCAGACGCACTAAAGATTCTTCTGAAGAAAACGAAGCTGGATCATGGTGATCTGGTATTGGCTGACAGAAATCATTCATTGCCAGCCGCATCGAACACGGAAGCAGGTGAGGTTCCTGGCGCCGCTGGCCCGGCTGTCGCCCCGGTCACCGAATACCAGAGGCAGGCGAACACCCGTCGACACCGTGTGGCAACACTGGAATTCAGAGCGACGGCGGCCAACTGGGACCGCGACGTGGCCTTCGACGGTATTCGGGTAGTGGTGCGTCCGCTCAATGCGTTTGGTGATGTTATTCCAGTAGATGGCTACATCACGCTGAAGCTGTTCGGTCAAAAATACTTGCCGGTCGGATCAGTTCGCCACAATCGTCAGACGGATGTTTTTCCAGCGCTGGAGAAATGGAGCCACAAGGTTCGCAAACAGGATTTCGGGCTCCGGGGGGCTGTGTACCAGTTTCCGTACCATCTCACGAACCCTGAACTTGTTGACGATCTGTCGTCGATCGGCCTGACGTATGCCAGCCTTTCTGTCCCCGGTCAGGGTGTCTTTCGCGCATCAGATGGATTGACAGCGCTTCGCGATTTCAGTCCGTCTCGTGAATCGCACGAACGAGTGACCGGAACACGTTTTCTGCCCGCTGAAAATGTTCCTGGCTCACATTAATTGGCATGGTTGATCGGTACGTCGCCTTCGGCCGGGACAACGAAAGGTCAGCGTACTTTGCTCAGCAGAGTCTTTTCGAAGAAGCGAAAACTGTCCTCGGTTATTTTTGGATCCCGAAAGCGGCCGTGCCCTGCGCCGGCGACGATTGTCAGAGTCACGTCGCATTTTGATTTCGTAAGTGAATCTGCCAGCATCTGACTTTGCTTCCAGTGAACCAGCGAGTCCTGGTCGCCATGGACAATCATGAACGGTGGGTCGTCGGGCGTCACGTATGTGATCGGCCCGGCTCGCTTTGCCTTGTCAGCGTTATCCTGCAGCGAACCTCCGAGTAATTTCGATTCGGGGCTGTCCGCTGCGTCATGGTCAATCGTGCCGCGATCGCCTGCCTGCTGATTCATCAGCAGCAGGTCTGTGGGACCGAACCAGTCACACACGGCCTGCACTCGACTGGATTGATCGACGTTACCACCATCGCCCTCCAGGTCCACGACGTCTCCGGACGTCCCAAGCAATGCGACCAGATGTCCACCCGCCGAAGAACCCCACACGCCGATGTGGTCGCCGTCTATCCCGTACTTTCCCGCATTCGCCCGCAGCCACCGGATGGCCGCTTTGCAGTCGGTAATCTGCGCCGGAAAAACGGCGTGGCCGCTAAGGCGGTAGTTGATGCTCGCAACGACAAAACCGCGATTCACCAGAGGCACGGCGGGACAATTATTCTTGCTGCCGTTTCGCCAGCCGCCGCCGTGAATCCAGATCACGAGCGGTCGAGCTTCATTCGACTTCTCAGTCCGGTAAAGGTCGAGCTTATGTCGCTCGTGACCATTCTTTACGTAGGCGATGTCGCGTTCGACGAGGACGCCCTGTGGCAATTTCGGAGTTGGTGGCCGACGCCGTGTGCTTCGAATCCGGAACGCCTGGTCTTCCTTGCGCGAAATAAACCCGCTGTTGTCTGTATCCACTTTCTCAAAATTCCGTCGCGCACCTGCAGGTAGTTCGTCGCGCGAAAGCTGCCCGTCATTGTTTTTGTCCCAGCGGTCAAACGTCGACGATTTCTGCGCCGGCGTTTGGGCCAGTACAGGCCCGGCTCCCGACACGACCAGGGTGACGACAATGACTGTTCGGCACTTCGAAAACACGTGTTGCTGTAACATCTGAATACTCCGCGTGCTGTGATATGTCAGTGTCGACAATTGTATGTGTGAACAGACGGATGTTGAACTTCAGGCGACCTCAGGCTGTTCGTGGTTCCATGAGGCTCGTGGACGGCAGTGTGCCCGTTTTTCGGTTTTCATTCGCTGCGCTGATGATAACCCCGGTGACGGGCTGCTATTTCGGCTTCCTGCGCTGCAGTGTCTGGATTGTCGATGCGCCGGTGTCTGTCGTCTGTTCTTCAAATTCCCGAGCCGTCATGGAATGAATACGAGAGTGACTTTGTTCGTCTTTGGCGACCAGCAGATAACACCCGACGTAACGTTCAGTCACGCGGGCCTTGGCATCCAGCGGAGCTACGATCAACAACTGCAGACCGAACTTGCGGAAAAGTTCTAGGGCATACTCGGAATACTGATCGTCGATTTTGCTGAACATTTCATCGACGACAACAAAATGGAAACGGTCACTGTCGTCGGTTCCGGGATCGATGTCGTACTGGTACGCGATGGCCGCCACCAGAATGGTGAAGGCCAGCTTGGCTTTTTCGCCACCCGACTGACCCGTACTGTCCTCGTAGTAGCTGCGCTCCTTACCGGTCGCATCATCGAGCTCACGAGCCGAAAAATCGAACCAGCGGCGTACGTCGATGACTTTGTTGCGCCACCGATCTTCGTCGCGTAGTCGCTGGATTAGATTCTGAATGCGGACATACCGAGCTTCGTCTGCCTCGAACGATACTGCCAGCGTTTCATCCAGACAGGCATGCAACTCATTGCGAAATTCCCTGATTTCGCGATCGCTCGCCTGTCGGGCATCCAGTTTCATGTGAGTGCCAGGACGATATTCCAGCTGCATCAGCGCCTGGTTCAGCTGGTCGATCTTGTCTTCGATGGCGTAGCGTTCCCGCTCCAGCTCGCTGTTAAGCAGACCAATTTCGCGTGTTACTTTGTCGTTCAAACGTTCCTTGAAACGCTGCTCATGGCGCGGCAGATCTTCTTCGCGAATGGCCTCCAGCAAGCCGAGAAAGCTGCTGAGGTATTCCGTCGACGGCTGCAGGTCCGATTTTTCTTGCGGGAATTTTGCCAGAAAGCGGCTCATTTCCCTCAACAGTCGTTCCTGCACAGGCTGCGCTTTTTCCCGCTGCCGGTCTCGCTCCATTTCTCTCGCACGGCGGAAGTCTTTTTCCCGCTGATAAAACGAGACCGCTGTCAGAGGTTCGTCACCCAGAAGGCTCGACAGCGCTTCAAACCACTCCATGTGCTCCGTCAGTTCGCCTGTGTCGTTCAACTGCTGAAGAGTCTGCCGGGCCGTGTCCAGCAGCCGCTGTGCGTCAGCAAGCTGGCTTTTGACTTCGCCTTCATGCACTCCGGATTCATCTCGCTTCACTGTGTACAGATTCTCGCTGGCCACGTGTTCGGCCAATCGTTGCTTCAGCACTCGGACCGTGTCGTTGTCCTGCTCCAGCTGTCGACGTTCGTCTTCCAGCTGCGTAATAGTCGTATCGTGAACCGTGAAATTGAGGTCGGCAAAGTTCTGCACCGTGGACGCTTCTTTGATCGCATTAAGGCGCGTTCTGAGTGACTTTTCTTCCCCACGGCGAAGCCGAATACGTTCATCCACTGTTTTCAATTCGGACTGCAGCCGTTGAATGGAGTCGCTCAGCCACCATTTCTTGTCGGTATTGTCCCAGCCCAATACGAAACTGGAAGGATCGCCGGCGCAGTCACGATCGTCTTTGATGTGATGGTTCCGGTTGCGCACGTGACGTTCCGGAGTGATTGCAGGTCCGTGAACTGATCGGAATTCTTCGATGGAGGTGCAGCAACGGTAATCGAAGCGATCCTCCAGTTCGGCCTGGACCCATGGCAGCAGTACGTGACCTTCCCGCAGCTTCAACTTGCGAACCAGTGAATCAGGATCAAGTACGGAGCCGTCCAGCCGCCGCTGACGTTCACGCACGCGCAGGTAGACAATCTTCTGGCCAAATCCTCGTGAATCCCTGAGCTGATTCTGATTCATGTAAGCGCTGACGGCCTGATAGTGCCTGTCCGCTACCAGCAGGCTGAACGAAAAGCTTTGCAGCACCATTTCGATTGATGACTGCCACTGCTGTTCGTCCGTCAGTACAGAAATCAGTTCTGCGGCGAATGGCAAATCCTGGACAGACAAATCCAAAACGTTGCACAGCTGCTGACGCACGTCAACAAGCCGCCGCGGCAGATTGGATTGGCGTTTTTCCAGAGCAGCAAGTTCTTCCTGAGCTTCTGCCAGCCGGGTTCGCTGATCGTTCTGCTGAATCACATCGTCGTCGTATGTCGCCCGAACGGTGGACAGTTCAGCTTTTGTCTTCGTCGTCAAATCGGGCAGATCGGCAAGGACTGCATGAAACGATTCGGTATCACCCGCTACAGCGTTGACACCGGCTGTTCGCAGAGCATCGTGGAATCGCCGGCTGCTCAAACGCTTACTCGCGGCATCCTTATGTTCGAGTTCAATCAGACGAGGAATCTCTTTCAGCCGATTACCGCCGGCGTTTTCTATTTCATTTTCCTGACGGCGAATGAGCCTTTGCGAGTCGGAGATCATCGTCGCCAGTTGGGCCTTCCGGCCGCGAATCTGCTCCAGTTCGGATTGGCGTGCAGCGCACTCCGGCTCAAAAAGGCATACAACCTGTTGGCAAAAAAACGTGTCTGTCGCGGCGAGTAGTTTTTCGGACGACTGCAATCCGTCTGTCTGCTCACGCCATTTCAGTCCATGCTTTTCGATCGGTTCCAGCAGCTTCAATTGGTCTCGGACTTTCACCAATGTCTGATGAGCTTCGCTCAGCTGACCAAAGTGGGTCAGCAGGCTGTCGACGGTTTCTCCCCATGAGCGAGCTTCCAGCATGTGGTCACGGATAAATTCGTTCAACCGCTGAATGTCTTTCACCGCGACGGTCTGGTTCAGCATGTCCATCGCTTTTTTTCGGACACCTGTGGCCCTGCGAAACCACTGGTGGTACTCAGTGAAACTGCGAGTCGCCCGAAAACCGCGTTTCTTCATTTGCTGCAGCAGATCTGCCTTATTCAGTGCGGAACAGTCCTTCGCAATTGATCGCTGTTGGTCGTCGAAGCAGTAAATTCGTTCTGCTTTGCCGTCGGCCGTGATGTATAACACCTGAGCAATCGTGAAGGTCTTGCCGGAACCGTCATTATGAAAACTGGCCAGCAGCACTGAATAGTGTGCGTTGCCCGGTCGCAGATACTGCACCTGAGCACCCGTTTCCTGATCGCCGCTGCGACGATCGAATGCACCTCGAATATAGGTTCGTTCGTCTCTTTCGCGTTTCCTAGCACCAGCTGCAACGTTGTAGTTTCGAATGGCGGGACGAACCAGCAGCGTCAGCATCGCATCGACCAGCGTCGACTTGCCGGAACCGTTCCGACCGATCAGCAGAGTGGTGTCGCCCTTTGGTTCGATGCAGTAAACCTCGCCGCGATGACCTTCGCCGGTGCTGTCGAACGTACCCCAGTTATACGCCTCAAGCCGATGCAGGCGGTAACCAGGTTTGGTAAGAGTTGTTGGTTCAAGAAGTTGGGACATTGTAGCCTGGTTGTTGAATGAGGGGTCTGTCGTTTTTGCCGGCAGCTATGGCAGTGCGAGATTGAAAAATGAGGCCCTGCCTGTGGCCGCGGGGTGTTCGGTCAGGAGGGCTGTTCAGCCCTTCGTCGCTTAAACGCACTCTCGAACTGGTCTCGAACAGCTTCCAGGTCAGCGGCGATCAGGCGGGCCTTCAGAATGCGGCGGACTTCCCAGTCGTCCGTTTCCCGGCCGAAGCGCCGAACGAACTTAAGTGCTTCCAGAGTTCGGATCGCCGCGTTCAGAGCTTTCCGCAGTTTCAGCTCGTCCTGATCACGCGGGAAAAACTCTTTCCACTGTTCAAATAAAACATCGCCGGACATTACGCAGCGCTGATCGTCGACTTCTTCTTCTTCGAAACGGCGCAATTCTTCACGCAGCAGAATCGTCAGCAAGGTTGCGTCGTAACTCAGTCGTGTACGACGAAATAGTTTCGGCAGACTGTCGCAGCCGTCCGGCAGATCCTCTGTCTGCTGCTGCCGTAGAAAAGCAAACCCTTCACCTTCATCGATCACCAACTGCAATCCGACTCTGCCAAAGTAATCTTCAAGCGGAGTGACGTTGCGCAGCAGTACGTCCCACGATCTGCCGTCTTCCAGATACACGACCCCCTGGAATAGCCGGACAGCGACTTCGCTCCATTCACAGTGTTCCGGCTTGTGGGTATTAGTTGCTATGTCCATCAGAGAATTCATTGTTCAGAGGGCAGGGTCTTGTAACTTCGAGAGGCGTTCATTCCGCGGTGTGGCTGGCGTCCTTCACGGTATGCCCTTGCGCCACAAACATGACTCGCGGCACGGTGACAATCAGTGTGCGACTGTCGTCCAGGCCGCTGGGAATGACGACTTCCTGAGGCAGGTCGTGATCGATCAGGTGACCGTCGTCTGTTGCAATCTGAATGTAGCCAAGCACATCCATCACGCCCGATTGAGGAGGGTGACTGTCCAGAAGTTCGCCCAGCGTCACCTCGCCGCCTGAGCGAGTGGCATCGTGAATCTGTGACCGCATGGATCGAAAATCTATTCGCTGCAGATTCGCAAATTCGCGGAACAGGTCGTGTCGCTGAACGGTATCGTCTGTCTGTTCTGTCAGGTCGATCGTTTCGAATTCCGTCGGTTCTGTCCAGAACTGGCGACTTACCGGCGACTGTAACGCGACTGAATCTTCGACGTCAATTGCGACTTCGTCACGCGGGGGATCAGTGGCCATTGCCGCGGCCAGCCCTCGGATTTCACGCAGTAGTTCAGCAACACGCTTGCTCTCCTGATGCGTCGGAGCATCCAGCAGGCGGCGTAGCGTGGACGACAGGCGGCGTTCTGTCTGAGTAACCTTGGCCGCTTCGCTCAGCAGCAACGGCATCATGCGACGAACCGCCTGCAGGCCTTCCGCTTGGTCGGCTAATTCCGAAATCTCCGGGAGTTGCTGAATGATGGCTCGCAGTTGTCGCTGCTGCTCCGTGGACTGAATCAGCCTGAAGAATTCATAGAAGCTGACGCCCTGGTCATCTGCACGAAGAGCGTCTTCGGCGTCCATTGCGGCACCGAGGATTCCACCACGGCTATCCATCCCTTTTATCTGCTTCTGCTGGACGTCCTGGGTGATCTGTTTGAACCGCTCTTCAACAGCGCGGAAATCGCGTTCCAGCTCCTTCAGCATTGTGACGGCCAGGTTGAACTGTTCTCGAATCCGAGTGGGGTGAAAGGCCGGGACCTGTTCACCACGTTCAATCTTCCCGATTTGCTCTTCGATAATCGCCTTTTGTTTTCTAAGTTCGTCCAGGTGCACAGTCGGATCGGTTGAGGCGCCAACGACAAGTTGCTGCAATGTTTCGATCACCAGGCGTAGTCGTGATTCCGTGCCGACAAAGTCGATGTCTTTGTGCAGCGACTGATTCAAAAACTCGATCACTTCTTCGCAGTGTGGTGTCAACTGGTAGATCGGTTCGTCATGGCCCGCCTCCAGAAACCTGTGCAGCCAGAGTTTGTCCGGTGAACACCAGTCGGCCAGATAGGTCTCGGGGTTGTTTCGGAGAGCGTCGGGCCACGAAAGCTGCAAATCCTCCTGATACGATGCCAGAGCGGGCAGCAGCTCAGAATGAGGAATGGTGATCGTCCCGGTCTGTTTGAACTGAGTGTGCAGAAACGCAACGACGTACGGTGCATTACCTGCTCGCAGCAGCCGGGTCGCCGGTGACGAATCAAAGTGCATCAGAAGAGTGGACGTGTCCATGCGCCCACTATACGCACGTTTTTAGCTGGTCTCACGCGCGAAATCGCGGGAATCACGGCTCCACGATCAGTCACCGCTGAAGGATTTCGCAATCCGAACACTTCGCCAAAACCTCCTGCCCTGTCGATTTTGCGTTTCGATAGGAAAAACACTGATCATACAGGGGTTTCTTCGGCGTTTTCGTTACCTTGTTGACGCGGGTCGAAACCGCCCAACCTGTTGAGCGACGATCAAACACTACGTATTGGTGAATTACTCATGTCGATGGATACTCAAACCCGGCTTGCGATTGTCCTGATATCAGCCCTTCTGGTGTCTGGTTGTGGAGACAACTCTCAGGTCAGTAACAGCACAGGTTCCGGCCCCGCTACTTCGGATAATTCGGCCCCTGCCACCGGAGAATCCAAAGGGTTAATTGGTTACACGACGATGTCACTGACCAATCCGTTTTTCAAAGTCATTGGCGACAGCATGACAGAGGAAGCCGCGAAACACGGCTATGAAGTCATCGTTGTTTCCGGCGACGACGATGTGAACAAACAGTCAAATCAGATAGACGATTTCATTGTCAAGGGTGTCTCGGCAATTGTACTGACACCCTGTGACCCGCGGTCCATCGGGCAGGCGATCAAGAAAGCAAACGACAAGGGGATTCCCGTGTTCACCAACGACACGGGATACGATGGTGACGAAGGTTTGGTCGAATGCCATATCGCGACGGATAATCTGCAGGGAGGACGTCTTGCCGGTGAAGCCATGGTCAAACTTCTGGGTGAATCGGGTGGCACAGTATTAGTTGTGCACAAGCCGGACGCGTCTTCCTGTCTGTTGCGTGTTCAGGGATTCACAGAACTGGTAGACGCACACAACGCCAAAGACGGATCCGCAAAGATTGAAGTCGTAGCCACCCTGGACGGAAAAGGGTCACGAGAAGCGGGTTACGCCGTGACGAAGGACTCCATCGTTTCAAATCCGAATTTGTCCGCGATCTTTGCCATCAACGACCCGTCTGCACTGGGAGCTCGCAGCGCACTTGAGGAAGCCGGCAAGCAGGATCAGGTCACGATCATCGGGTTCGACGGTGAAAAAGCCGGCAAAGAAGCGATTCTGAAAGGGACGATTCTGTGCGATCCCATTCAGTTTCCGGACCAGATGGGAAAGACAACCATCGAAATGATTCTGAAATATTTCGACGGTGACGATGTGCCGAAAGAAATCCTGATTCCGTCAAAGATGTACTATAAAGCAGACGCCGAAAAGGATCCGGCATTGCAGTCGGGATAGAGCAGTTTTCGACAACACGTGATGCGGCCGTGCTGGTGGGAAGCCTGCGCAGCAGGTCAGAAAACGTTTTTCGCGGCCATGAATCAGCGTCATACACTGTAGAATTCACGCGGTATGGTCAACACTGTCAACACCGCCCCGCTGCTTGAAATGTCCCGGATCCGAAAATCGTTCCCCGGAGTGCAGGCTCTTTCCGACGTATCACTGAGGCTGCATCGCGGCGAAGTGTTAGCGCTGATGGGAGAAAACGGAGCGGGCAAGAGTACTCTGATCAAGACACTCGGGGGGGCTCACCGGCCCGACGCCGGAACGATCGCGATCGACGGGAAACCGGTTGATCTTTCCAGCCCAACAGCGGCCATCGAAGCAGGCATCGGCGTCATCTATCAGGAGTTCAACCTGATTCCCGCGCTCACAGCATGGGAAAATATTTTTCTGGGACGTGAGCGAACAGGCCTGTTAGTCGATCGTGCGGACGAGCGATCACGCGCCGCTGTGTTGTTTGAGCGACTGGGTGTTGACGTGCCTCTGGATATCCCGAGTCGGCTATTGTCGATCGCTCAGCAGCAGCTGGTGGAGATCGCAAAAGCGTTGTCTCAGGATGTACGCATGCTGGTGATGGATGAACCGTCTGCGGCATTGACGCAGCAGGAAGTCAACAAGCTGTTTGCCATTATTCACGAGCTAAAACGTCAGGGCATTGGCATCATTTACATCAGTCATCGACTGGATGAAATCTTCAATATCGCGGACACGATTACCGTGCTGCGTGACGGTCGATATGTTGGTGACGCCCCCGCTTCTGAGATGACCCGCCAGCAGTTGATCGAATTGATGGTGGGACGATCCATTGAAAACGAGTTTCCGAAACAAGCCGCCGAAATTGGAGATGCCAGACTGGTCGTCAAAGGACTTTGTCGAGGTGCCACTGTCAGGAACGTCAGTTTTGAGGTCCGCCGCGGTGAAATTCTGGGGCTGACAGGACTTGTCGGTGCCGGTCGTACGGAACTGGTGCGACTGATATTCGGTGCTGACACAAGAGATGCGGGGCAGATCGCACTGGATGGCCAAGTGCTGAATATTAACTCTGCTCGCGACGCCATTCGCGCTGGCATTTGTCTGCTAACCGAAGACCGCAAGTCGCAGGGGCTGGTTTTGTGCCGCTGCGTTCGTGAGAATTTTGCGCTGCCCAACGTACGGCAGTTGTCTGCGTTCGGTGTGATGCAACAACGACATGAACGTTCAGCCTTTTCCGCTTACGTCGATTCCCTGAGTATTCGAATTCCTCACCAGCAGCAACTGGCCAGGAATCTGTCGGGAGGAAATCAACAAAAAGTAGTGTTGGCCAAGTGGCTCCAGCAGAACGCGGAAGTGCTGATTTTTGATGAGCCAACTCGAGGCATTGACGTCGGCGCCAAGCACGAGATTTACCAGTTGATGAACGACCTGACGGCCAGGGGCAAGTCTATCATCATGATCAGCTCTGAACTGCCGGAGGTTCTGGGCATGAGTGATCGAATTCTGGTCATGCACGAAGGTCGGATCACCGGGGAAATCTGCGACGTTGCCTCGGCCACCCAGGAAGAAATTATGCAGCTGGCGATCAACTGATGAACGAAACAAGACCAAAGCCACAACGCTGGGCGGCATTCGCCAACAACTACGGTATGGTGCTTGTCCTGCTGATCCTGATTGCGGCGTTCAGTGTCCTGACTCTGGAACGCCAGAGTTCGACGGGGGCTGACGCCGGACGGGTGGTGGCTCGCGATATTGTCAATGCCCATGGATCATCCAGCACCGTCGTTGTCGTCGCTGGCCTGAAGCCGCCGGACGAATCTTTTCTTCGGGAAGCAACCGACGCGCTTGAAGCAGCGGGAGTCACGGTCGCGGCCACTGTAGGTGGCAGGCCGGCTGATGCTCGCAGAGCAATCGAGCGCGTTCTGCAGGAAGGACATTCGATCGATGCGATTGCGGCCACGGGCGACGCCGCAAGATGGAGCATCTACGATCGATTTGAATCCGTCGGCAACAGCAGATGCGTGAGTGCTGCCCCGACACTCTGGCCTACATTCGCAAAGTCCGAGAACATCCTGAATGTGGCCAATCAGACCGCCATTTATGCCATAATCGCCATTGGCATGACAATGGTCATCATCACCGCAGGCATCGATCTGAGTGTCGGTTCGCTGGTGGCGCTTTCCGCTGTGGCAGCGGCAGTTTTCATTCGCGACGCGGGCGACGGCACTGAAACGGGCGCTGGCCTGATGATCGTGGGGTGCTGCGTCGGTATGGGAATATGTGCGCTGGGAGGAGTGTTCAATGGTGTCATGATTACTCGCCTGGGCATCCCTCCATTCATCACCACTTTGGCCATGATGTTAATGGCCAGAGGACTGGCGCGACGACTTTCGGACGAACTTTCCATTCAGGCGCTGCCCGCTTCTTTCACCTGGATTGGTGGCGCTGCGACGTTTGGAATTCCCAACCCGGTCTTTCTGATGGTCGTGTTGTATGGTGTTGCCCACGTGGTGATGTCCCGAACGGTATTTGGCCGTTACGCTTACGCCGTCGGTGGCAACGCTGAAGCTGCTCGATTGTCAGGCGTGCCGGTAAAACGCGTGATTGTCGTGGTCTACACGCTGTGTGGGGCGCTGGCCGGACTGGGAGGAATCGTGCAATCGTCCAAACTGGGCTCGGGCGACCCGAAGCTCGGACTGATGTTCGAACTGGACGTAATCGCCGCGGTCGTTGTGGGTGGCACGTCTCTGATGGGTGGCGAAGGGCGGATTTTCGGTACGCTTATCGGAGCGTTTATCATTGCCGTCATAAAAAACGGTATGAATCTGATGAAAGTGGGCGCACCAGAACAGCAGATTGTGCTGGGTGCTGTCGTTCTTCTGGCCGTCCTTGTTGATACACTAAAACGTCGCGGCACGGCTCATTGAAAAAGCACATGCATGTTGTTGGGGTTGAGCGGGCCGAACAACCGAAGCCTGCAAAAAAACGGTAATCCGATTCCACTCAACCCCGACCGGCATGCATGTGCCTGATAAACGTCTGTCCTTCGTCAGCTCCAGCGAATTCCCTGGACCAGAGACTCTGGAACGCGGTATGCCCACCGCCGACATGTGAGACTTCTCACAATCCGCCGCTGGGACCAGCGGTGCAAACGTCACGCTTTGTGGGAAAACGCTGACGTTTTTCATTGTTGTCGATTCGTGATCAGACCGAAAGTAAACCGAGCGCTACGAACCGGTCGTCGCGCTACTGAGTCAACAACCAGTGCGCCCGATTGTTTCGCCCAATCTTCACGAAAACACCGGATGGTGGAAAAACGCTGAGCCGCTGGCGCGTGACTGAACATGGATTCCGCAGCGGAACGAGCAAAGATCTAAACAGCCACCGCAACATGATTTATCAGGACATCATGGCTGTGCATCAGCGCTTTACGGCAGGTCGTTTAGTTGAAATCCGGCACGGGCATGATTGGTGGCGCTTCCTCTGCGACGATTTCAAAATCGCGGAGGTCCAGCTCTTTATCCTGCAGCATGAGCTGGGCTATCGACAGAAGTCGCCCGCTGGAAGTCGCCCGCACGGACAGCGTCATAGACCTGCTTTCATTCACCTGTAGCTGCGCTACATTCGATTCCACCAGACGATTCGTGTCGCTGGCTTCCAGCGTACGATGGTCTAGGCCGTGAGGAAGATCAATACGAAGAGACACACCCTCTGCCGGAGCAGTTCCCACGTTTTTGACTCGAAAACGGACGTCCACCCACTTACCTACGATCACTGTCGATGGCAGCTTCTCCAGTGTTAACCGGACTTCCGGCAGCTCTACTATTGGCAGGCTTCTTTCGTAATCCGGTGGTTCGTTCGGCGTTGGTCGCCGCAGCAGCTCTCCACTCACTGGCACGGAGGCCCTGACGGCTGCTGACGCGGAAACTTCGGTGACGGACTGACTTGAACCTGGTTCATCTGCCTTCACTTGTAGCTGCAGAACCTGTTCCTTCCACGGATCAAGACTGACCAGCCACATCACAACGGAATCCCGGTAAACAGCCTGAGGCTGAACGTTCACGGGAACCCACGTTCGCGGAAGCAATTCGCGAACAAGCAGCCCGTCTACTCTTTCCCGGCCCGTATTGGTAATGCGAATTTCGATGTCAAAGAGGTTTCCGGACGACCGATTCGGCGTACTTTTTTCCACTTCTATCTGATTCCTCGAAATGAACTCACCAGCGAAAACCCGGACCGCGGACGACAGATCCTCGACTGCAACCTCTGAGTCCTGCCGAAGTTCAGCGGGGGTCACCCCCCTGGCAAAGGAGCGCGTGGCACTGAATGTTCTCCAGTCGTCATGCCGCAGAGACATCACGGCCTGTTGAATCAGGTCGCCTAGAAGCCTGGAGTGTACGGGGCGGCCGCGGCGTTCCAGAAACGGTTCCATCGAAAGCTGCAAACGGCTTCCTGACGAACGTGGCCACTGATCATCGGACGGACGTCCTTCCCCGACTGGCCGTTCGGGCATCAAATAACGGTGGGAGGGGATATCGGAAACGACAGGAGGACGGGTAAACGGAGCCTGCAACCAGTCCCGCGACGATCTCTGATAGATTAGCTGCGACGTAAGAGCCTGGTTGTCGTCCTTCGCTTTCGTCAACAGAACACGATCAGGTTCAAGGACGGGCGTATGGTCCAGAACACTGCCAACATTCATGACAGCAGCCTGTTCATTGCGAACAGCCCTGGCTTCCTGAGAAAGACCACTCGCCATAAGCAGGGCGATGAGTAAAACGCCGACTCCACCGGATACCGTGGCTGTGACCCACCAGAAGTGATCGAATACGAAGCACCAGATCCGATCGACTGCCTCACACACCATGTCCCAGGACTGAGCGGCCAATTCGAAAGGCGCCGTCAGCCACTTGCCTTCAACAAATCCCAGCAGGCTTAATCGTTCGCCAAACATCATGGCGAGGAACCTGAGGCACAGCAGGAAAACCAAACCGAGTATGAGATATTCCATCACGCTTCCCTGCAGATCGACAACAGAAAAGGTGGTTTAGCAAAAACCGGCAATTTCGGGAAGAGGAACCCGACTCATGCAGACTTTGCTGCAGTCAATGACTAGTCCCGCTTATCAAGCCAGGACAGCATTTCACTGATGAGGAAAAAGTGCGGGTGAGCTGAAAAAGTTCGAAGTGGTGCAAACGCTCTTGGTGCTTAGGCTGAACTTCTTGCTTTTCCAGCTCAACACCGCACAAGCCGGCTGCTGGTGTTCGGATGTGTCGCTTGGTGAAAAATCTTTCAGGAGCCGGTACAAAGCACATCGAAATGGCTTTGCATAACCGGACCTGCTGTTTTGCTTTTTCCGACCGTTTGGCCATAAAGACCCTAAGCCGTTTCTAACAATGGCTTTGCGATAAGTGAATAATGGCCAGCAATGCCTGAATGGAGCTGCTGCTAACACGCCTCCAATGGCATTCGGGCGGATGCATTCTTCCGTTAAAACTGTCAGCGGAATCCGCAACGCGAAGGATTCCGGCGACTCCGCTTGTTGGAAACACCACCAGCCAGCGTCTGCTCGTTTACATTTCCTGGTTTTTGCCGGTCTGCTTGACCAGATTTCCTAAACCGAAAAAGCGGCATAAACCGAACTTAGAGATGGGAACATCCTGATTGTAAGGATCGCAGTGCGCTCGTGAGCGCTCTGTACACTTCGGTGTCCCGTGTTCGGTTGATGGTCACTTACGTCTATCTCTGTCTTTTCTGACTCCCTGTTGGGTACTTCAAATGCATCTCAACACTTGGCTTGCAACGGCTAAACGACATCTTTTAGGGTCTGCCCACGATCCCGGCTCACGGCGAAGTGGTGCATCCCGGAAAACGCGTGTCAGTTCCGGCGAGATGCTGGAAAGCCGTACTTTGCTGACTGCTCTGGTCATTAACAGCACGAACGTCGACGCCTTCGTTGACGCGACTGGCACTTTGTCGGTCGCAAACAGTGATCTCGGCACACACGACACGCTGGTGATCGAGGACGTCGCGATAAATTCCACGGGCGACGGTATTTCCATCGACTTATCAGGTATTGCCCTGACTCGCCTAGCGATCGAGTCTATCGATGTCAACGCGTTCAATGGTACTGCCATCGACATCAGCCTGACGAATGTCACTGGCAATCGGACGATCGCCCTGGAAGACATCAGCGTGAACGCTGGGACCGGTAACGGCATCAACCTGTCTTTGGACAACTCGGATTCACACGCGGTGACTGTCGAGGACTCGCTGCTGCCGGGCGTCAGCATTACGGCGGTTAATGGATCGGACATCGCCCATGGCGTCGTCACTGAGAATCAGATCGTGGCGCCTACTAATGTCACGGGAGTGCTGCTGAACGTTGCCAGTGGCAGTACAGCTGACGATTTTCGGATTATCAACAACGGCGAAATCAGTGCTCTCAATCGCGATGCTGTTTTGGTCAACCTTGCTGATGCGCCGGTTGACGGTCTGAATATCTCGAACAACGTCATTGGCAACGAACCGGGAGCGGACGTGTCGTTCCGGGCCGAAGGAGATACTTTTGTCCAGCCGTTCGAATTGACGAACAATGCCGGCGACGGCGAGTTTCTGACACAATTCGTCCTGGACCTGCGACCTCTTGGCCTGGTGTTCGAGGCCAACACATATCAAGCGGTAAATAACAGCAGTGGTACCAACACCGGTACGCTCACCGGGGCGGGTACTGGGGTTCTGAGCAGCAACAATCAGGTCCTGACGATCGATTTTACTGACTTCGACTCCAGTCCCAGCGAAACATTTCTGTTTGTCGTCGACGTGGACGACGCACCGGCAATACCTGGGGATCCGCCCATTGACCTGAGTGTGTTTGGCCGTGATCTGATTGGCGCTCAGGTCGACTTTTCCTTTAGCGCCGGATTGACCAGCGGGCCTAAGCAGGTCTCAGGAACGATGATTGGCGACGCCAACGTCTTTAATGCGTCAGTCTTCGCTCGCGGATCCGGAGCGGCCGCCAATTTCCACGGTATCAATCTTAACCTGACGAATTCGCCATTAACGAACGCTGTGATCACAAACAACTTGATCACCGGCGTCGCGGGGCACGGCGTTTACGTAGACGCGCACCAGCAAAGCGATGTGTCCGCTGTCATCAAGGAAAACACTGTCGTCTCTGGTGGGCAGGATGGCCTGCGATTTGATTTGCTGGACAGCAATTTCACAGGAGGCGTGATCGACAACACGATTGGCGGCAACAGCGGCCACGGTGTTAACTTTCAACCGTCCGTGAGCCGAACCGGCCTGGTGGAAGCAGCGATAGACGGCAGTCCGGTCATCATCACTTCCACGAACCATCAACTGCAGACCGGTGACGAGATCATCGTTCAGGGAATGGTCAATGATGATCCGACAGTCAACCACCCTGGAAACGGTCGGCATACCGTCACCAGGATCGATAACAACAACTTCAGTCTTCAGGGCGTCAGCGGTCTTCCGGCGACTTTCGTTTATGTTGGTGGCGGATCGTGGTATGTACCAAACATTCAAGTTGGCGGCGACGCACGTGGCCTTGTTGAAATTGATGTGCAGGCAACAGAACCGCAGGGTCGGATACAGGACATTCAGTTTCCTGGCGGTGGAGCAGACGTACAGATCTCTTCACTTGCTCACGGCCTGGCGACCGGTGATCGAGTCAGAGTCAGTGGTGCGGCTGGAACACTGATCAGCGGCACTCTGGTATTTCCAATCACGGTGGTCAACAACGATACCTTCTCACTGGATGGTGTCACGACCGGCGGCACCTACGACACCTCCGGCGGACTGGCCACCTGGACCACGAACGTTATCGAAGGCGCCAGCAGCGCGGGTGAAATCGTCGTAACTTCTCTCGCTCACGCGTTGACAACAGGAGATGAGGTTCGAATTGTGGATGTCAGTCTCCTAGACGACACCGTTACCGCAGCAGCCAACGGCACATGGACCGTAACGCGACTGACTGATCACACCTTCTCGCTGCAGGGATCAACAGCGAACGGTGCTTATCGTCTTGGGACCGGGTACTGGATTCCACTTGCGGAAGCCACCTTTACGGGCGATCCTTTGCCACAGGTCGTTTCCGGTAATTCGATCAGTGGAAATGGTCAGGCGGGTTTCTATGTAAATCTGACCACCGGCACGCGTTTCGACGGCGATCTGGTGTTCAATACCGTTTCCGGAAATGAGGCGAAGGGTATTCACGTAGAATCACACAGTTTTGGCCTGGGCACCGGGTTGCCCCTGGATCCGAATGACGCCACGGCTCAGCCGGGCCAGAAGGATATCAGTTTCAATGTCAACATTGGCACAGCAACCACCGACGGCAATCGGATTGAGAGCAACCTTCAGGCTGGTATTGTCGTTGAAGCACTGGACTTTGCGACTGGATCATTTGAAATTCAGGGCAACAGGATCAACGCCAACATCGACGACAATGACAACAGCACTCCCGAAGGCGACGGTATTGTTGTTCGCCTAGCCAGTGATCTTCGAAATTCTGAAGCGGTCGCTTTTCTGTCTGAGTCGATTATTGCAGAAAACCAGATCGGCGTTGACGCCCGCGGCAACGAGGGCAACGGCTTGTCATTTGCGCTGACCGACCGCACGAAGATTCAGGACCTGGAGATCACCAGCAACTCCTTCCTGAACAGCGGTTTGGACGGGTTCCACTTTCTTCGTACCGAAGATGGTGATCTGAACCAGGTAATTTTTGACGACAATGATGCGACCAACAACGCCGGCGACGGTTTTGACCTGTTTGCTGAAAACACTGTGAAAGATCGCCTGGATTTCAAGATTCGAAACAGCCGTATCGACAACAATGGAGAGTACGGCATACGTGTCGATGTTCAGGCCGACGCCAGAGTTGACCTGGACATTTCGGGAAGTTCCGTCAGGAAGAACGGCGTCAATGGCAATGGCTTCAATCCCAATGACGGGGCCGGGGCGACGGGAGCCGCTGGAGGCATCGGCATCCACGGTTTTCAGCAGGTGGACATCAACTTCATTGCAACCGATACAAATATTTCTGAGAACATCGGCGATGGCTTCAGCGTTGATGCTGAGACGTTCTTCGACACCCTGAACGTCAACGCTACTTTTGTCGACAGCGACCTGAATGGCAACACGTTGACGGGCTTCCGAAGCGTTGGAGCTGCCTTTGGTACGTACACATGGACGCGCAGCGACTTTGTTGGAAATGGCACGGATGGTGCCCGTATCATTTCCAATGTCGATGTTAATGACATCTTCAACCGTCGAGTTGGTGGTCAGGATATTGACGTCGTCGCCCTGGGGAATGACTTCCAGTTGAATGGACAGAGCGGTCTGGTGCTGGGGCAGGGCGTTTCCGCCAGCCTGGGCAGCGGTGACGTAACCGAAAACTTTGCCAATGAATTCGGTGGTCGACTGGATGCCAACCGATCGGACTACGGGGCCGTGAATTCGCCCGCGGGCAATGGCGAGGACGGGTTGAAGATCGTACAGGACGCGGGACCGTATCTCCGTGAAAGAGCTCATCGACGTGTGATTCAGACTCAGGGCAACTTTTTCACGTTCAACACCGGTGACGGCGTGGACATCGGACACTTCGTGGCGACCGAGGGCGGCAATGTCCTGCATGGCGAAGAAGTTGTCAGTGACACCAACGTGATCATTACGGACGCCGAGCTTAGTAATAACCTCGGCGACGGTGTTGAATACCTGGCTGACGATATCCTGCGTGAACCTCCTGAGTTCGGCAGTGGCCAGGACCTGCTGCCTGACCCGGACATTTCTTCGCTGTCCATTTCCAGATCTGACATCAAGAACAACGGTCAGCGCGGTGTTGATGTTCTGAACCGTTTCAACGAAGACTCACGTATCACACTTGTCGAAAACGAAATCATCGGTAATGGATATTCAGGTGTGTACGTGGTCAACACGTCGACTCACTTTCAACTTCAGAACGGCCCCACCGATCCACTGGATGTGGAATACTCGAATAGCGGCGGTATAGCCTCTCGAACACCAAACATCGAATTGCGAGTTCAGGACAACCTGATTGAATCCAACGGCACAGCGGCCGTGCAGTCCACCGTGCCGGTGAACTTTTCGGTCGACGGCGCTGGTAATGACAGCGCCACGGCGACTTCAGATTATCACGAACTCACAGATCAGATAACGGGGACACTGGGAGGACTTGTGCTGCGAGTCGGTACGACTGACACTTCTGGTAGAATTGTCGTCGCAAACCCTGAAAACGAACTCGGTCGCTCTGGTGTTGACGCTGAAGTCTGGAAGAACAACTTCGATGGCAACTTTGGCGCCGATGTGTACTTCGACAACTTTTCTTCTTTGGTCCCGCAACAAAGTGCTACTAATTTTCATATTGATGACAATCCGGCGTACCGGTGGAACCAGGGCTTTCGTGATCCACTGTCCAGGCTGGACCTGTCGTTTCGCGACAACTCGGGTAACTCTCTGGATGTGATCAATGGTTTTGCCTTCATCGATAACAATGAGCGTCTTTTCAAGTCCAGAACTGCCAACGGCGATCCCGCCCCGAATGATGATGGTATTTTTTCGGACGGTGGCGGCCGTGGTGGTACCGAGCGACGTCGCAACTCCACTCGAACACTGGGCTTTCTGAACTCTGTCGGTGACGTACCGTCTTCTCAGCCGGTACTTCCCGCTCCTGGTGGCTTCTGGTCTTATGACGGCTGGGGCACACCGACATGGCGCGTGGAATCAGACTTCGACTTCAACAATTTCGCTCAGACCGGTACGATATCCGGATACAGCGACTTCTTCGACACGGTAAACATTTCGCCGTTTTTCGCGGAAGAACATTATCAGTGGGATACGGGCGTCAGCCAGCCGGGCTTTGCCGGCGTCACGCCATACTCTCTGCAACGTGGCGACGTATTTGATGTTCAGACCGGTGAAGCACCCATTGTGGCCGACTCTCTTGACGAAAACGATGCGTTCGTGGGAGCTTCGCGACTGCTGCTGAACCCGTTGACGGGCGTCCAGACACCAGTGTCTGGTACTTTTCTCGTCAACTCACTGGCGACTGGTGGTAATCTCAACATCGATCGAAAAGGTGACCGGGACTATTATCAATTCATTGCCGCTGGCACTGGGGCGCTGGACGTCGACCTGTCAGCCACAGACGCGAACGGCGACTTCCTCAGTTTTTTGATCTACGAGATCGATCTCAACGAATCGTCCTCCGAAGTCGCGATGGTCCAGGCGGCGAACGGTGTGCCTGTCCGCACGACGGTCACTGCTGGCAACATGGCTACAATTACGGTGAACGTCGTAGCCGGGCGTTCTTATATTGTTGAGGTCCTCAGCGATGAATCGTCAAACGTTGCTTTCGCCGCCACGGCGGGTAAGAGTTTCAACTACGGTACTGTTCGCAGCTATTCGTTGACCATCGATGCTCCTCCCGGACCAGCACCTGTGTTCGCAGCAGCAGCACCTGCGGCCGCTTCCGGCGGCGCAAGTGCCGTGTCTGCTTCCAGCCCTGGCGTAACAGCGGCCGCTTCGATCGCCAACCAAGATCCATTCATTCAAAGCATTACTCAGGTATCCCCGGATCCGATCGGCACGTCCATTAACAACCTGATTGTGACGTTCAGTGAAGATGTCACCGGGGTCGACGAAGCCGATTTTCAACTGACTCGAGATGGCGTGGCGCTGGATGTGTTCGGCCAGGGCGGAGCGATCTTCAACGCTATCGATGCTGCGACGTATGAGGTAACGAACCTGGCATCCCTGACCGGGGAAAACGGTGACTACATCTTTACTTTCGTTGTTGCGAATTCCGACGTCCTCGATACCGACCAGGCCCCCCTTGTGGTCGCTGGTGCTGAAACAGAATCATGGACTGTCAACAACAGCGTATCGTTCTTCGGCGACACCATCGACAACATTCCTGACGACGGCAACATTGCTGACGTCAATGGTGATCGTTCTCTCCGTGCCGGAATCATGGAGACGAACGCGAATCCCGGTGCTGACGTTCTGACGCTTTCTCCCGGAACCTACACGCTTACACGGGCTGGTCGTTTTGAAGACAGTGGACTAACTGGTGACCTTGATATTCGTGATGATTTAACGATCCGAGGGACCGGTGCCACAGCCCTGGACACGGTCATCGATGCTGCTCAGCTTGATCGAGTTTTCCACGTCTTCCCCGGTGTGGAATTGATTCTTGACAATCTGACGATTCAGAACGGCGAGACGTTTGATGGTGCCGGCATTTTTGTTGAAGGTCGTACCACAGCAACGGGCATCACAGCGGGGTCGGCAGCCATTGTCCGAATGACAGATGTCAACGTCATCGACAATGAGGCGTATAATCAGGGTGGTGGTATTTACAACCTTGGCCTGGTTGATGTTTCGTACTCTTCGATCTCGCGAAATACGGCTGGCTCGCGCGGTGGTGGAGTCTTTAATCATGGCAACCTCACGCTGCTTAACGCGACCGTTTCAACAAATATCGCCGTTTCACGTGGTGGTGGAGTTTACAACGAACTTCTGTCCACCGCCGTGAACACGTCTATTCAGCCGGTCAGCGCGTTTGGGTCTCTGAAAGCGATCAATTCCACCATCGCGCTCAATCAAGCGCAAGCGGCCGGTGGCGGCATCTACCAGGAAAGTTTTTCAACTGTTCAGCTGGGCAACACGATCGTCGATCAGAATACGGCACTGACATCGGCAGACCTGTTCGGGCCAATTAGTTCATTGGGATTCAACTTTATTGGGGTGCTGGACGGGACGCCGGAGCAATCGCTGCTGTTGACGTCAGATACGGCAGCAAACCTCACCGCGGGTGTCACCACAGCCGGGCTGAATGCATTGTCAACCAGCCCTCACAACGGCACCTGGCTGCACACTCTCGCCGCCAATGCGTTCGTCATCGATGCCGGCAGCCGTGCTATCTTTACAACCGAGCTGCAGATTCCCGATACGGACGCCGCTGTCATCGCTGAATCGGACCAGGGTCATACTGCTTTGTCTCCACGCCTTGTGGAAGGCAACGATGATGGTATTTTTGCCATTGATATCGGTGCTTCAGAATTCTTTGTCAGTCAACCCGTGGCCATCATCACGGCTACGCCGAACCCTGCCGGTGTCAACGAAAACGTCTCTTTCGACGGTGCCGGTTCCACTCACACTTTGACACCGGGCACCGTCCGAATTGTCTCGTATGAATGGGATTTCGACTATGACGGTATAACATTTACCGCCGACGCCACCGGGCAGACAGCGACACACGCTTACTCTGCCCTTGGAGCCTTCACTGCAGCCCTGCGTGTGACGGACGACGTCGCTGCGACTGATATTTCCACTTTGGTGCTCAATGTCGCTGCACCTTCAGCCCCTGTGATCATCTCGCCGCTGAGCGCCGGCACCAGCGATCTGACACCCACTATTTCATGGCAGTCCGGCACCGGTACATTCAGTCTGCAGGTCGTGAACGTGGATACCGGACTGACCGTTATCAATGAGACCAACCTGACGGCCACCAGCTTCACGCCAGCCACTAATCTGGTACCCGGTAATTATGAGGCCATTGTCACGGCGTCGAATGCCAGCGGCTTTGCCTCGAGTGATCCGTATCCATTTATTGTTCAGCGAATGACGCTGATCGACCCGCTCAATTTTGACATTGAATTTGACACGTCACCGGAATTTACTTTTACCGCTATCCCCGACGCTGATCGTTACCAGGTCTGGGTGTCTCAGCTTGATCCGGATGACCGAACCTCCACGATCGCGATTCCTATTAACGAAAGCTTTATTGACGCTCAGCAGGCTCTTGTCGTGGGCACCACTCAAGCGGTATGGGAGCCATCGAATCGTCTGACCGAAGGATTCTTCCGCGTCTGGGTACGAGCTTTTGATGACACCGGCAATGCCGGAGCGTGGAGTGCTGCAAGCCAGTTCCAGATAACTCGTCCTTCGATTACTGGTCCTGAACCTGTGACGCGACTGACGCTTGACGATACCCCCACAATCACGTGGAGCGACGTCGGGGCAAATCAGTATGAGATCTGGCTGAGTCAGCTAAACGGTACGATAACGGACAGCGGCGGCAACACCGTTACGCTGACGTCTTCACAATTGATTACAAACGAGATCGTCTCCGGGGCTACGTCATACACACCGACCTCTCTGCTTGGAAATGGCGATTTCCGCGTATGGGTTCGAGCTATCGACGACGACGGTGAAGCTGGTTTATGGAGCGATCAGTATGACTTCACGAAGAATCGTAATCAGGGTCCTGTCCTGATATCACCGATTCAGGGAGCTACGACGACCGACAGGACTCCCATATTCGAATGGCAGGCGATCGCTGGCGCTACTCACTACGAACTCTGGGTCAACAACTCGAATACGCAGACACCCAGAATCATTCACAACACCAACGTGCCACACGTAGAAGGTGCAACCTCGATCTATTACACCGATTCCTCGGTGGTCCTTCGAAATGCGACCTATCGGTGGTGGGTTCGAGCATTCAACGAAGACAGTGGTGCGGCGGCGTGGAGCAGTTCTGAGACGTTCTGGGTTCCTACTCCCGTCATGACGGCGCCGGTAGGTGTCGTTGCCTCGACAAACCGTCCGACTTTCACGTGGACTGGTGTCCCCGAGTATGTTCGATATGAACTTTGGGTAAACAATGATACGACCAATCAGTCCCGGGTGATCTACGAACCCGACCTGACCGATGTAACGTTCACGGCTCAATTACCTCTTTTGAACGGTGATTTTCGTGCATGGGTGAGAGGGCACGATATTGACGGGAATGCTTCACAGTGGAGTAATCCCATCACCTTCTCTGTGAACTCCACCATCAGCAACGCTCCGACGGCGCTCACCCCCCAGAGATTCACAACTGATAATACGCCAACGTTCGAATGGTCAACGCTGCCAAACCTGACGACTTATGAAATCTTTGTTAAGAACATGCTGGCTACGGGGCAACCTACTGTCCTGAATGAATTAGTAACGCCTGTGATTGATCCAAATACCGGCAACGCCACCTACACGACGACCAACACCCTGGTGGTTGGCACCTACCGCTGGTGGATCAGAGGCGTTAACGCCGATGGCACTCCGGGACCATGGAGCCAGCCTCTTGATTTCCGCGTTGCGGCGGCTGAACAGCCTGCTGGTCTTGGTGACAACTCGTTCGACCCCGAAACGTTCGTTGCTTCCATAAGCAATAAACAATGGTCTGATGATCTGGTCAGTATCACTGTACATCCAGCGGCTGTGGTTGCGGCCAGACTGGTCGAGGAATCTGAAGCCTCTGTCGAAGTCAGCAACGAGGACATGCCGCACCACGACCTTGACACCATCATGGACGAACTGGCCACAGCTGACTGGTGGGATACGCCATTTACGGATGCTGAAGAGGCAGCTTCGCTGCCGAATGAAAACGGTTCTTCTGAAGTGTTGTCGTCCGCTGTATCTGTATCGCCGGACACAGCGACGTCGAACGACCGGAAAAGCGCTTCGTTGCTGGGCTTCGCCCTGGCATCAATGACCTTGAAACGCCGACGAAAAGAGGACTAAGGCTGTCGTCCGGTCGCTCAACGGGTATCTACTTTGGGATCACCCAGCAGATCAAATCGAGGCCGAACTCCCAGTCCGGCCTCGGTTGATGCTGCCATTCGACCGTTCTTCCGTTGTGGCGCGCCGTCAGCGTTGCTGACGGTCACATAGCTGTTGAAGTCCGTACTTGTGAACAGGTTTTCGGTTGGTGTGCTGTGAGCCAGATGAGCGATGGCGGCGGTGACGATGTCACCGCCCCAGCTGTCCTCTATAGTCATCGCGATACCCAATGACACGCAAAGATCGCGGGCCTGCCTGGCGCGAGTCAGTCCACCGAACTTGCTGATTTTGATGTTCACGACATCGGCCGCTCGATCAGCGTGAGCCTTCAGCAGCACAGCCATCCCGTTGATGTGTTCATCCATCACAAACGGGTGATCTGTTTTGCGGCGAATTGTCAGACATTCGTCGTACGATTCACACGGTTGCTCGATATATACGTCGATGTCTTTGACAGCACGTACGACTCGGGCGGCTTCGTGCATCAGCCAGCCTGTGTTGGCATCAGCGATCAATTTGTCGCCAGGCTCCAGAACCCTGCTGACGGCCTTGATGCGTTCGATATCTTCATCCGGATTCCCGCCTACCTTCAACTGAAACCGACGATAACCTTCGTTGCGGTAGCCCTCGACGTTCTTCGCCATCTCGGCCGGTGACTGTTGCGATATCGCCCGGTACAGTACGAAATCGTCTCCGTAGCGGCCTCCAAGCAGCTCGCACACTGGCAAGCCGGCCACCTGGCCCAGAATGTCCCAGCTGGCCATATCAATGCCTGATTTGACGTACGAGTGTCCCTTCATGGCTTTGTCCATGAAGTTGTTGAGTTTTCCGATCTGTATCGGGTCTTTTCCCAGCAACAATGGGCCCAACTCAGCGATTCCAGCACGCACGCCAGCCGCATAGGCGGGAAGATAGAACGGTCCCAGCGGGCAGACCTCACCGTGACCAACAACTCCTTCGTCCGTCTCAATCCGGATGACCGTACTGTCGAAGACATCTACCGATTTGCCGCCCGACCATTTGTAGCTGCCTTCGTGCAGCGGCAGATCTATTTGATACGCCGCGATACGCGTTATTTTCATCGTGGTTCTCTGTCGTTTGGCTTCTGCGAGCCCAAACGTCCTTTGTGTGGTGTTTCCTGACTCTCTCGCCTTTTGCGTCGATCGATGTCACTCTTGCCTGGTCTCTAAGCTGACGTCCCCTGAGTCGGCGATTCCACCGCTATTTGCGGCGCAACATCATCAAGCGGAAGTCCATCACTTTGCTGCCCGGTATCCTCGTCGCTCGTAGTCTCAGGGTGCCTTTGCCTGCCTTCAAACTGATCTCTCCCAGTTTCATGCTGGTCCAGTTCTGTTCGTATGATTCAGCTCGCTCAAAATGATCCTCGGCGGCACCGACTAGGTCCGATGCCTGAGCTTTGGTTACGGCGCCGCTCAACGTGCTGTCGTTGAAGCTGAGTTCTATCTCTGAACCTACGTCCCCTTCCGGGCAACTGTAATAGATTTCCACTTCATACCGTCCTGTGGAAAGCACCTCGGCATCCCAGGTAATACTGTCTTCCGGTTTCGTCCAATTCATAAAGAAGGAACTGTTGCGAAAACGGTTGGAGCGTTTGATGCCTCCGTGTTCCTTACCGTCGCGGGCGGGTATCTGCGTCAATGGATAGTCCGGATGAGCGATCACAAACGGACGCTGGTCATCGTCGTAACCTGGCGTCACTTCCGCTTTGTATTTATCTATTGCTGACTTCAGCTGAGCCGCGACCTTCGAATGACTTGCCGCGATATTGTGATACTGACCAGGATCCTTATTGAGGTCGAACAGTTTTCCGGCGGTATCCATGCGATATGAGCCAGTCTTTGCGCTGACTTTCCCTCTCCAGTGCGACACGATGACCCTGTCTTCTGTGCTCTGTGAAGTTCCCTTGATTTGTTCCGTTAGATCAATCCCGTCCAGAGGCTTCGTGTTCACCGTTTTGATGCCGGCCATTGACGCCAGTGTTGGATGAAGATCAATGGCCGCACCATTGGCGGTCACTTTTTGACCGGCTGGTACTTTCTTTGGCCAGCGAATCAGACACGGCGAACGCACACCACCTTCGTCTGTCGACCCTTTGCGGCCCTTCATGCCACCATTCCAGCGAGTTCCATTGGGGCCATTGTCGCTGAAGTAGACCACGATCGTGTTGTCCTGTTTGCCGGTTTCTTCCAGCGTTTTCAGCAGTCTTCCTACGTTCCAATCGATGTTTTCGCACATCGCCAGAGCTGCTCGAAGATGCTGTTGATTCTCCTTCTTTGGATCCCGATTGTGCAGCTTCAACTCCGCGTCCTTGAACTTGTCCCACCAGCGATCCGGGACCTGCATTGGTGAATGAGGCGTGTTGTAGGGCAGATAGACGAAGAAAGGCCCTTCGGAATCCTTCTTCATGAAGTCGATCGCGTGGTCCGTCAGGTCATCTATAATGAAGCCCTTACCCTGCACGATCTCGCCATTGTGTTCTAACATCGGACTCCAATAATGGCCCCAATGTCCTGAACAGAATCCATAGTATTCGTCAAAGCCGCGACCGTTTGGATGGTATGGATACTGCATCCCATTATGCCATTTGCCGAAAGCTGCGGTTCTGTAGCCACCCGACTTAAACGTGTCACCGATCGTCTTTTCATCCAGATCCAGCCGTTCTCCACCAGCCGACGTACTGTAGACACCACTACGAGGATGATAGCGCCCGGTCAGAAATTCTGCCCGAGTTGGTGAACAAACGGGACACACGTAAAACCGACCAAAGCTGGCGCCAGCAGCAGCCAACTGATCGATGTTTGGCGTGCTAAGATTCGTATTTCCGTTCAACGACAGGTCGCCCCAACCCTGATCGTCCGTCAGGATCACCAATACGTTCGGCTTTTGTGCGGACACGATACCAAGCTGTGTCTGACACTCGGCGATGACGAACAGTGCCGCCAGCAGCTTCGATAACAACCTGTTGGGTAGGGTTGATCTACTCATTCGTTTCCGTCTTTCTCAGTATAAACAGCACCGGTGACGTCTGTCGGGCCGGCACGCTGTCGATCCGCTGCTGATCATATTGTTCGCCATAGGCCAGCAACAATCGCTGAACGGCCTCGTATTCGTCCTGGCCACCGTCGTGTCCGCGGTATGCGAGTATCGTCAGAATACCGTGTGGTTCCAACACTTCCAATGCTGCCGCGATCGCCAGCGTTGACGAAGCTGCCTTTGTGACGATCGTTTTGTCGCTGCGAGGCAAAAATCCCAGGTTGAACATTACCGCTGTCACGGTTTCCGCCTGCACCGCTGTCTTCAGTTCCGAATGACTTTGCTCTTTCAAGTCCACGTTGGCAAATCCGCCAGCCTTCAGACGACGACTTGTTGATTCTATGGCGCTGTGCTGTACGTCAAAACCGATCACTCGCCCCGCTGTTCCCACGGATTCCGCCAGGAAACACGTATCGAAGCCGTTGCCCACGGTGGCATCGATCACTGTCTCTCCACCTTTCAGCACTTCACTCACCACTTGCTGGGCTAAAGTGGTCAACGGACGCTGAAGTGTTGTTTTCCTTGCCAACAGCCGATCGTAGCTGTGTTCTGATTCCACCTCTGTGGCCCCTGTCATGTATGCCAGCAGCTTCTTCGCCAGCATGGGTGCTTTTAACGCCCCCTTCGACCCTAGTCCGTTCAGGATGAAGACGTTGGGCCACTTCTGATGTTGTCCCAATACCGGTTCGTAGTCCCTCATCGTTGGTCTGACCGCCGCTACCTGCTCTAACACCTCAACCGGCCCTTCCACGATGCGACTTAGCTTTCCCAGGATTTCCTGGCGACCTTTTACCGTTGGTGCCGTAGATGTGTTGTTCCAGTCGTAGGTGCTACCCACGGTCTGACTACCATCGTTCTCAGCCGCTATCCAGATACTGCGATGCACCACTTCCGGCCGATCATAATCCGGTATTCGCACCGTCAGTATGTCGCCTCTCGCTGGATTATTAGGTACTTCGGGAAACAATTTCGTGGTGGCTGCTCCGGTACACATGATCAACCTATTGGTCGTTACTGCCTGTGACGCCAACGTGATTACCGCTGCACGGCTACCTTTGCCGCCGTTCCTTTCCGTGTATTGATAGTCACCTTCTGCCCACTCCGTCCGACGATAACTGCCGAGCTCTTCAAAGTGCCTTCGAGTCGCTGACAAGTATCTCTTGGTGTCCAATCGCGCGGCTTGCCGCATGCGGATCCCTTGCTGGACGGCTTGTCCAGCCTGCACCTTCCCCTCCCATTCAGATATTTTCAACGACTCGGCCTTGTCACTTCTTTCAAGAAACGCCGCTCTTCGCTGTTCATCTTCGAACAGCCTCAGCATCTCCACTTCGCTGTAAAACGCTTCCCCCGTTTCTGTTTCCACCCGTCTGTAAAAGTTTTTCGCCGACGCGAAATTCTGGTTATAGTCCGCCGATACCACCATGCGCTTGCCCGTCACTGGTGTGATCAGTCCGGCCGCCACTCGCGACGCTGTTTGTGGTTCTGCTCTATCCAATAACAACACGCTCTGGCCGGCCCAGTGCAACGTCCACGCCACCGCCGAACCCGCCAGCCCCTGACCGATGATCACGTTTTCAATGTGTTGCCTCACTGATGCCACTATTTGTTTTCTCTCCGGCCTGACCGCCGCCCAGCCATGGTATAAGTACAAATGCTACTTGTTCCGGTTGCCGGGTCGGTTACATTCGCGTCTCTGGTCGTGCACTTCTTCAGGACGCCTGTGCTACTCTGTTCGCAGGGAGCGACACTGTTGGGCGGCTTAAAGTGACTCGGCGTGTGGTTTGTAATTGCTGTTTGCCGCCCTCTGACCGTAGAACGTCCCTGGGACTTCCGAACGCTGGACATACCCCCTATGAACATACGACGACTGCTCTCGCTACTTACACTGCTCATTTGTTGCCGGTCGATGTGTGCGCAGGACTGGCCGCAGGCAGCAGGACCGAATCATAACTGGACCGTCACCACCGGCAATCCCGTACCCCTGTCCTGGAGCGGCGAGAAGAATGAGAATATCTGCTGGCGATTGCCGTTGCCGGAAACAGGTCAAAGCGGTATCGCGGTATGGGGAGACAGGCTCTTCCTTTCAACCATGAAGCCACTTGCGGCTGGCGCATCCTCAAAAAAAGGGAGCGACATCGTCATCTACTGTGTCGATGCTACGCTCGGTAAAGTCCTCTGGCAACATGATCTCCCGGGCCACCCAAAGGCGTCAAGTTCGTACGCGTACGGCTTCAGCAGCAGCAGCAGCCCCACCCCGGTTACGGACGGCCAGCATGTCTGGTTTTGGAATGCCAGCGGCCGAATGGGCTGCTGGACGGTTGATGGTGACGAGGTTTGGGTTCGGGACTGGACACCAACACTCGGGCGTCCATTCAACAAGCAGTATGAGCCCATCAAACTGCGCAACACTATCTTCAACGTCGAACCGCTTGCCCCGGAGGATCCGATGCGTCGTGAAGATGCTTGGAATTACCTGCGAGCGTTTGATGCGAATTCTGGCGCTGTAAAATGGACCGCCCAAGGCGGACTGACACATTACAACACGCCGGTCCTTGGTGAACTGCCCGACGGTGGCCACGCCATTCTCGCCGGTCGCGGAGCCCACCATGGGACGCCCGAAACACCCGCAGGTCTGACGCTGACAAGGGTTGACGGCGCGGACGCGGGGCAGGCGATCTGGAGCTGGAAATCACTGCCAGACGGGAAAGCGCAAGTGACTCAGTGCTGGGACAGGAAGTTTTCTTATTGGCTGGACGAGACGCGAACTGATCTGGTCGTCCTGAACACGAATGACGGCTGCGAAACAAAGCGGGTCTCCTGGATCGATAATGTTGCGGTAACTGCATGGGATGCGGCCGCGCACAAGTTTACCCGTCGTGCCGGGGTCAGTCTTAGCCAGCTGGACCCCCCGATCACAGTGTTTCCCGCGTGGCATGCGAATCTCTGTGTCTACCCGTACGTCTATTTTCAGTGCTTCAGCTTTCAGGGAAAACGTCGAGGAAAGGCCGTCAACCATGGGCCTCGAAACAGCTTCGCGCGAATTAATGTCGAGACAGAGTCTGTCGAATACCTTGAACTACCGTTTTCTGTGCCGGTAGTCGATGGATCCACGGCGTCAAACAATGGGATTCTTTATCCCAACATGACGATCAACAGTCGGGGTATCGACGCTGCCGATGACAAACGCTCCGCTCGGGATGGCTGGTGGTGGTGCTTCAACGGAAACACTATCGCCGTGAATCAATATCTCTACTTCACCTTCATGTGTGGCCAAGTCCAGGTGATAGATGGCCGGGCTGAGCGGTTTGACGAGCGAGCCCTCGTGTCCTTGAACGATCTTGGTGCTTTTGGTGAAACATGGTCCGTCAACACACCCAGTTACAGCAACGGCCGTCTTTATCACAGAACGATGCGTGAACTACTTTGTATACAGGCTGCTGATTCGAAACCTGACGCAGAATAGCGCCATCCGGGTTGTTGGCGGTGGATGACCGACTTCCTTCTCCTTTAGCTGACTGAACGGCGTGCAGGACAATGGTGTAATTCTCGTGGTCAGGGATGCTGCGGCTGAAAGCCCTGAACCGCGATCCCCATTGGCTATCACCTTCGCCTCCTGTTTTCCTTTGAGACATTTTTGTCGGGCAGTGATTCACGCGGCTTGCCGCTCAGGGCAATCTCTAACCCTTCCGTCACTTACCGTTTCCGCTGATTCTCCTCGGTTTGTCCGCGACAGGAATACGCTTCGGCGATTCGAGCATCCGTCCAGTTCGGTCCGCGAATATCTGACTTCAACAAAATCTGAGCTCGCCAGACTTTCTGCGAAGAGCCTGTCAGCCGTTTGCTCACACCAAGCTACGTCTCACGCTCCTTCTTAGACAACCGCACGATATACTTCTTTTACATCGATATCTCCTCCTTGAGTTAAGAGAAGATTCGCTCATCAAGCCAATTC